>DATFVL010000033.1 GCA_035260325.1 Candidatus Methylomirabilota bacterium
CACGACGAGGATGTTGTCCATAATGGCAAAGATAATCGATTCCGGAACCGATTCGCCCAATTTCTTACCACTCGAGATGCCCCCCAAGCCGGCGTAGCATCGGCCTCGACGGCCCCAAGCAGAGCTATACATTGGGCTCGAGGAGCCGGCTCGCTCGAAATCGTCTGGCGTCTCGAGTCAGAGCCCGGTCAGTGGTGGCAGGTCACGCAGTCGAGCGGCGCGTGCGTGCCCGCCGCCGCGTTCTCTCGCCGGTGGCAGTCGACGCACCAGCCCATCGTCAACGGCCGCGCCGCGGGACGGAAGCCGACCAGGTTCAGGAGGTCGTTCGCGAGCCCGGGTCCGGTGTCCGCGCCGAACGTCGTCATGGTCTCGACGGGCCCGTGGCAGGTCTGGCACTTGAGGCCCGCCCGGACGTGCGCCTTGTGCGGGAAGTAGGTGAACTCGGGGAGCTTGTTCACGCGTACCCATGGGATCGGCTCCCCCTTGGCCAGGTACTCGCCGAGCTTCTTGATCTCGGGGCGGTCCGCGGCGACGATCTTATGACAGCCCAGGCAGCGCGACACCGACGGCAGGCCCGCGTACTCCGAGCGCCGCGCGTCGCTGTGGCAGTACTGGCAGTCGAGCTTGTACGTCTGGACGTGGACGTTGTGCGGGAAGGCGATCGGCTGGACGGAGCCTTTCGCGACCACGGGCTGCCGACTCCACGACGAGACCGCCAGGAAGATCAGAATGGCGAGGAGCACGATGCCCAGTGCCCCCACGCCCGCTTTTGCGCCCATCGACAGTCGATCGCCCCCTGGGGGATTCGGTGGTGCCTGTGGAGCCTATCACTCGCGCCGCGACCCCGTCAATCGGCAAGCGCCCCCGAGAGCGTCGCGAGCGCGGCGGCGGCGGCGCGAGCGGCCTCCGCGATGTCGGCATCCGTGTGCGCGAGCGAGACGAACGCCGCCTCGAACTGCGAGGGGGCGAGGAACACGCCGCGCTCGCGCATCGCGTGGAACCAGCGCGCGTACCGCGTCGTGTCGCTCCGCCGGGCGGACGCGTAATCGGTCACCGGCCCGGCGCAGAAGAACGCGGTCAGCATCGAGCCGACGCGGTTCACCGTGAGCGGCACGCCGGCGCTCGCCGCCGCGCGCGTGAGCCCGCGCTCGAGCTCGGCCCCGCGCGCCTCGAGCGTCGCGTAGACCGCCCGGTCCGCCAGCCGCGCGAGCGTCGCGAGCCCGGCCGCGACGGCGAGCGGGTTTCCCGACAGCGTGCCCGCCTGGTACACGGCGCCGAGCGGCGCCACGTGGGCCATGACCGCGCGCGAGCCGCCGTACGCGCCGACCGGGAGCCCGCCGCCGATGATCTTGCCGAGGCACGTGAGGTCGGGCCTGACGCCGTAGCGCTCCTGGGCGCCGCCGTAGGCGACGCGGAACCCCGTGATCACCTCGTCGAAGATCAGGAGCGCGGCGTGCTCACGCGTGACCGCACGGAGGCCCTCGAGGAAGCCCGGGCGGGGCGGCACGACGCCCATGTTGCCCGCAACCGGCTCGACGATCACCGCCGCGATCTCGCGCCCGCGCTCGCGGAAGAGCGCGCGGACGGCCTCCGCGTCGTTGAACGGCGCCGTGAGCGTGAGCTCCGCGAGCGGCGCCGGCACGCCGGCGCTGTCGGGGATCGAGAAGGTTGCGCCGCCCGAGCCCGCCTTGACGAGGAGGCTGTCGGCGTGGCCGTGGTAGCAGCCATCGAACTTCACCAGGAGCGTGCGGCCCGTGGCGCCCCGCGCCAGGCGGATCGCGCTCATCGCGGCTTCCGTCCCCGAGCTCACGAGGCGGACCAGCTCCATGGACGGGTAGGCGGCCGCGATCACCTCGGCCAGCTCCACCTCGGCGGGCGTCGGCGCGCCGTAACTCGTGCCCCGGGCCGCGGCCGTGGTGATCGCCGCGACGACCGGTGCCGGCGCGTGGCCGAGGATGAGGGGCCCCCACGAGCCGAGGAAGTCGATGTACTCGTGCCCGTCCACGTCCCAGAGCCTGGCACCGGCGGCGCGCGCCACGAAGAACGGCTCGCCGCCGACACCGCGGAAGGCGCGCACCGGGCTGTTGACGCCGCCGGGGATGACGCCCGTCGCCCGGTCCCAGAGCCGCTTCGACTCGCTCAAGTCCGCCCGCGCGTGCCGCCGGCGGCCTCGAGCCCGAGGTCCACCGGGAGGAAATCGCGTCGCTCGGCGCTCCAGCGGAACGCGGCGACCGCGTCGGGCCGTCCGTCCACGATCGACGTCACCACGTACGCCGCCTCGGGATAGGCCGCCTCGCCCCCGATCAGCGCCTGGCGCCGGTCGGTGTCGGAGAAATAGGCGCCCGCGTCCACGTGCGAATGATAGATGACGGCGACCGCGAAGCCCTCCGCCTCGAGACGGCCGATCCGGAGCAGGTCCGCGGGGTCGATGTAGTACGCGGTCCGCGCGTCGCGCGGGTGACGGACCGGGTCCTTGGCGTGAAGCTCGTCCTGGGCGTTCCGGCACCGCACGAGGCGCCGCTCGCCGCCGCGCGCGACGACGACGCCGCACGACTCGTGCGGGTATTCCTCGATCGCCTGGCGGCGGATCGCCGTGAGCTCGTCCGGGGTCAGGATCACCAGCCGCCGCCCGCGAGGGCGGGGATGATCGCCACCTCATCGCCGTCCCGGAGCGGCGTCGAGAGCCCCTGGAGCGCCTCGATCGCCTCGTTGTTCACGTAGATGTTCACGTGGTGGTGGACGGCGCCGCCCTCGGCGCGCACGAGCCCGCGCAGGCCGGCGTACGAGCCCTCGAGCTCGTCGAGCAGCGCGCCGACGGTCTCGGCGGCCACCTGCACGCGGTCCTTGTTGTTCGTCGCCCTCCGGAACGGCGTCGGAATGTACACGGTCACGGCCATGCGTGGTCTCCTGCTAGCCCTGGCTGAGGTAGCGCTCGCCGGTGTCCGGGAGCACGGTGACGACGAGCTGGCCCGCGCCCAATTCTGCGGCCACGGCGCACGCGGCGAAGGCGGCGGCGCCGGCCGAGACGCCGACCAGCAGCCCCTCCTCGCGCGCGAGCCTCCGCGACCACGTGAGCGCGTCCTCGTCGCGCACCTGGATGATCCGGTCGATGACGGCGCGATTCAGCACCCCCGGGACGAACGACGCGCCGATGCCCTGGATCGCGTGCGGGCGCGCCTTGCCGCCGGAGAGCACGGGCGACTTCGCCGGCTCGACGGCGATGACGCGCACGCCCGGCACCTTCGCCTTGAGGACCTCGCCCACGCCGGTCACCGTGCCCCCCGTGCCCACGCCCGCCACGAACGCGTCGAGTCGGCCGTCGACCGCCTCGAGGATCTCGAGCGCCGTCGTGCGCCGGTGGGCCTCGGGGTTCGCGGGGTTCTGGAACTGCTGGGGCATGAAGTAGTCGGGGTGCTCGCGCAGGAGCTCCTGCGCCGCGTGGACGGCGCCCGTCATGCCCTCGATCGCGGGCGTGACGTGGAGCTCCGCGCCGAAGCGCGCGAGGAGGCGCTGGCGCTCGACGCTCATGTCGTCGGGCATCGTCAGGATGAGCCGGTAGCCCTTCACCGCGGCCGCCATCGCGAGCCCGATGCCGGTGTTGCCGCTCGTCGGCTCGACGATCGTCGAGCCGGGCTTGAGCAGGCCGCGCGCCTCCGCGTCCTCGAGCATCGACAGCGCGATCCGGTCCTTCACGCTGCCGCCCGGGTTGACCGACTCGAGCTTGGCGACGACGCGCGCGCCGCCGGGCCTGGGCAGCCGGTTGAGCCGGACCATCGGGGTCCCGCCGATCAGCTCGAGCACGCTCGCGGCGATCTTCGGCCGCGTCATATGTGGTACATCGGCCGTGCGGCGCTCCGGCGCGCGCGCACGCGCTCGGCCAGCTCGCCGAAGGTGATCCGGTCGACGACCGCCGAGACCGCCTTCGCGATCTCGTCCCAGAGCTCGCCGAGATCGAACGTCTCGCCGCCGTTCCGGCCACCGGGGCGGCGCTGGGCCTCCACGGGCGACGCGGCCCCCTCGGCCGCGCGCAGCACGTCGCCCACGCTGATCTGCTCGGGCGGGCGCGTGAGGTGGTAGCCCCCCGAGGAGCCGCGCTTCGAGCCGAGGACCCCCGCGCGCTTGAGCGAGAGCAGCACCTGCTCGAGGTAGCGCTGCGGGATCCCCTGGCGCTCGGCGACCTCCTGGATCGGCACCAGCACCTGCCCGCGCCGGAGCGCCAGGTCCAGCACCGCGAGGATCGCGTACTCCCCCTTGGCCGAGATCCTCACGCCTCAGCGACCTCCGCCGCGCTCCAGGAGGCGCGCGACGTCCTTCGCGAAGTAGGTGATGACGATGTCGGCGCCGGCCCGGCGGATCGACGTGAGCGCCTCCAGCATCGCGCGATCGCCGTCGAGCCAGCCGAGCTGGGCGGCGGCACGGATCATCGCGTACTCGCCGGAGACGGAGTAGGCGGCCAGCGGCACGCCGAACTCCATCTTGGCGCGCGTGATGACGTCGAGATACGGCAGCGCCGGCTTGACCATCACGACGTCCGCGCCCTCGTCGAGGTCGAGCGCGATCTCGCGCATCGCCTCCTGGACGTTGGCGGGATCCATCTGGTAGGAGCGACGGTCGCCGAACTGCGGCGTGGACTCCGCCGCGACGCGGAACGGCTCGAAGAAGCACGAGGCGTACTTGGCCGAGTAGGCCATGATCGGCGCCTCGGCGAACGACGCCTCGTCGAGCGCCTCGCGGATGGCGCCCACGCGGCCGTCCATCATGTCCGAGGGCGCCACCATGTCGGCGCCGGCCTCCACGTGGGAGACGGCCGTGCGCGCCAGCAGCTCGAGCGTCGGATCGTTCTTCACGCTGCCGTCCTCGACGACACCGCAGTGGCCGTGGCTCGTGTACTCGCAGAGGCAGACGTCGGTGATGACGAGCAGGTCCGGCACGGTCTCCTTCACCGCCCGCACGGCCTGCTGCACGATGCCGTCGTCCGCGTAGGCTTCCGAGCCGCGCGGGTCCTTGTCGGCGGGGAGCCCGAACAGCAGCACGGCGGGGATGCCCATCCCGGCCACGTCCTTGCACTCCTTCACCAGCTCGTCGATCGACAGGCGGGACTGGCCCGGCATCGGGAGGATCGGCTCGCGCACGCCGCGGCCGTGGACCACGAAGAGCGGGTAGACCAGGTCGTCCACGGCGAGCGCGGTCTCGCGCACGAGCTTCCGGAGCAGCGGCTTCTCGCGGAGACGCCTCGGACGGAACATCGCATGCGCCATCAGTCGCCCCTCCTGCGGCGGCGGCCGCCGGTCCTGGGCCGCCGGGAAAAGTAGTCGGCGAGCGCGCGCGCGAGCGCGGGGATCGTGTACTCGCTCGGCATCACGTCCGTCGGGAGCCCATACTCGGCCGCGGTCGCCGCGGTGATCGGCCCGATCGACGCGACCGCGACGCGGCCGCGCCACGCGCGGCGCTCCTCGTCGCTGAAGAGCTCGGCGAAGTTCCGCGCCGTGGACGAGCTCGTGAACGTCACGGCGTCCACCGCGCCCGACGCGAGCGCGTCGCGGAGGCGCTCGTCGCCGTTCTCGACGCGTCGCGTCTGGTAGGCCGGGACCTCGCTCACGGCGGCGCCGAGCCGGCGCAGCTCGACGACCAGGACGTCGCGCGTCTCCCGGGCCCGCGGCAGCAGCACGCGGTCGCGGGGCCCGAGCCAGCCCCGGAGCCGCTCGACGAGCGCCTCGGCGCGGAACTCGCGCGGCACCGCCTCGACGCGGACGCCGTGCTCGGCCAGCGCCTCCGCGGTCGCGGGACCGATCGCCGCCAACCGCTTCCGCCCGACCGCGGCCCAGGCGAGGCCGCGCGCCGAGAGCCGCTTGTCCACCATGAGAACGCCGTTCACGCTCGTGAAGATCACCCACGTGAACGTGTCGAGCGCCGCGAGCGCCGCGTCGAGCGGCTCCCACGAGGGCGGCGGCTCGATCGCGATCGTCGGCGCGTGCACGACGCGCGCCCCCGCCTCCTCGAGGAGCTGGGCGAAGCGCTGCGCCTGGGCCGCCGCGCGCGTGACGACGATCGTCCGTCCCGCGAGCGGTCCCGCCCCCATCGCGCGCGCCGTCCTCGCCGTCGCCGTCACCCCCGGAGCGCCGTGACGGCGGCGGCGCCGCGCTCGAGCAGCGACTCGGCGAGCCGCCGGCCGATCGCCTCGGCCGCGTCGGGCGCGCCCGCGTCTTCGCCGCGAAGGACCTGCGTGCCGTCCTCGCTCGCCACGAGGGCGACGAGGCGGAGGCGCCCGCCGGCGAGCGTCGCGTGGGCGGCCATGGGGGAGTTGCAGGACGCGCCGAGCCGCGCGAGGTAGGCGCGCTCGGCGAGCGCGCAGACGCGCGTCGGCGCGTGATCGATGGCCTCGAGGAGGGCCCCGATCCGCCGGTCCGCCGCGCGCGCCTCGACGGCGAGGATCCCCTGGCCCACGGCGGGGACGAAGACCTCGGGATCGAGCGGCTGCGCGTGCCCGGGGGCGAGGCCGAGGCGCGCGAGCCCGGCCGCCGCGACGATGACGGCGTCGAAGGCGCCGTCGGCCAGCTTGCCGAGGCGCGTGTCCACGTTGCCCCGGATGGGCGCGACGGCGAGATCGGGCCGGAGCGCCCGGAGGAGCGCGACGCGGCGCGGGCTCGAGGTGCCGACGACGGCGCCGGCGGGCAGCTCGTCGAGCCCGCCGCCCCGCCGGCTCACGAGCACGTCGCCCGCGGCGTCGCGCGGCGGGAAGGCCGCCAGCACCAGTCCCGCGGGGAGCGCCGCCGGCAGGTCCTTGAGGCTGTGCACCGCACAGTCCGCGCGGCCCTCCAGCACCGCCTGCTCGATCTCGCGGACGAAGAGCCCCTTGCCGCCGAGCGCCGCGAGACGCGCGTCCGCGAGCCGGTCGCCCTCGGTGCGGATGGGCAGGACCTCGACGGCCGCGCCCCGCGCGCGGAGCCGGTCGGCGACCAGGACGGCCTGGGCGAGGGCGAGCGCGCTCCCGCGCGTGGCGAGGCGGACGATCATTGGAGCGGGGTCCGCGAGGCCGCTGCACTCGGGGCGCGGCGTGTTCCAGGCACGCGTGGCTCCATCCGGCCAATGCGCCTCACGTGACTGATCACTTCTTCCCGAGGCCGAACAGCTCGTGGACGACCTCGAGCCACGAGCGGTGCGAGCCCGCGCGCGAGGCATCGCGGAGCTTCGTGATCGGCGCGTGCAGGATCTTGTTGACGATCGCGGCCGAGAGCGCCTCGAGCGCCTGACGCGTCTCGGGCGCGGCGTCGGGGAGGCGCGCGAGGGCCTTCCGGACCTCGCCCCGGCGGATCTCCTCGAGCCGCTCGCGGAGCGAGACGATCGTCGGGATCACCTCGACGTCGCGCAGCCGCGCCACGAACCTCGCCGTCTCGCGCTCGACGAGCGCCTCCGCGCGCTGCGCCTCGCGCAGCCGCTCGCGGATGTTCGCGTCCACCACCTGCCGGAGGTCGTCGATGTCGTAGCGGTACACGTCGCCCAGGCCGTCCACGCCGGCCTCGACGTCGCGCGGCACCGCGATGTCGACGAAGAAGAGCGGGCCCGCGCGGCGCCCGTGCATCGCGCGCTGGACCGCGGCGCGCGTGATCACCGGCTCGGGCGCGCCGGTGGACGTGATGACGATGTCCACGCTCCCGAGCGCCGTCTCGAGCTCGTCCCACGGCACCGCGGTCCCCGAGAGCGCGCGCGCCATCTCCTGGGCGCGCGCCCAGGTGCGGTTGGCGACGTAGATCGGAAACGCCCCCTGCTCGACGAGGTGCCGCGCCGCGAGCTCACCCATCTTCCCCGCGCCGACCAGCAGGACGGCCCGGCCCGCGAGCCCGGCGAAGATCTTCTTCGCCAGCTCGACGGCCGCGAACGAGACCGACACCGCGTGCCGGGCGATCTCCGTCTCCGTGCGGACGCGCTTCGCGACGGCGAAGGCCTGCGTGAAGAGCGGGTGGAGGCCCGGACCGATCGTCTCGCACGCCTGCGCGAGCGCGAACGCGTCCTTGACCTGACCGAGGATCTGCGGCTCGCCGATCATCATCGAGTCGAGGCTCGACGCCACGCGAAAGGC
>DATFVL010000034.1 GCA_035260325.1 Candidatus Methylomirabilota bacterium
CGGAATCTGATTGAGGCGCGCGGTGGCCCAGAGCTGCGCGTCCCAGTACGGGAGCCGGTGGCCGGACGCGCCCCGAGTCGCCTCGAGGACGATGAGCGGGGTCACCGGCAGCACGGGCCACGCCGCCGCGAGGGCGACGATCTGCTCCGCCGCCTCGGCCGGCGACAACGGCGGGTCCAGCGTCCCGGTCCCGGCGACGTAGAACTCGCCGAGGACCTGAGTCGAGATTCTGCCCCGCCCGTTGACCACGAGGCGGCGCAGCAGGGCCAGGGCCTTCTCCTGCTTGGGCCGAACCCGGGAATCGTAGGCGTAGACGAGGACGTTCGTATCGACGAGCGCGTCACCGGTCATAGAGGTCTTCTCGCCGCCACGTCCGCTTGGCCTGGCGCGCGCGGCCCTTCCGCCGTCGGGCGATGAAGCGTTCGACCACCTTCCAGGCCTCGGGATCGGGTGCCCGCAGCGCCGTCCGCTCGAGGCCGCGATCGATCGCCTGGCGGATCAGGTCGGCTTCGGTCACGCGGTACTTCTTGGCGCGCTCCTTGAGAAGTCGCTCCTGACGCGGCTCGATGTAGACCTGCTTCCGGATCATCCCGGCCATGACGCACGCACATACATCGTAACATACATCGCGACGGCGCGGAATTCGGCTGGAGCACCGCGGGCTGCTAGAATAGGCGTCGCATGAGGCTCGCCGGCAAGACCGCGGTCGTCACGGGCGGGACGAAGGGGATCGGCCTCGGCATCGCCCGGGCCTTCGCGCGTGAGGGCGCGCGCGTCGTCGTCAACTCGCGCGACGCCGCCGACTGCGCCGCGGTGGCCAAGGCGCTCTCCGGAGCCGTCCCGATCGCCGCCGACCTCGCGAAATCCGACGAGGCGCGGCGCCTGGCCCGTGAGGCGGTGCGGGCCCTCGGTGCCGTCGACATCCTCGTGAACAACGCCGGCCAGCCGCGCGTGGCGCCGTCGGAGGAGCTGCCCGAGGCCGACTACCGCTACACGCTCGACCTCAACCTGAACGCCTACTTCGTCCTGGCCCAGGAGCTCGGCCGCGGGATGCTGGAGCGGAAGTCGGGCAACATCATCAACATCACGTCGGTCAACGGCACCCTCGCGTTCCCGCGGCGGCTCGCCTACTGCGTCTCGAAGGCCGGCGCCAACATGCTCACCAAGGTGCTCGCGATCGAGTGGGCCGGCTCGGGCGTGCGCGTGAACGCGATCGCGCCGGGCTACGTCGAGACCGACTTCACCCGGGACCTCCGCGCCAGAGGCCTCCTCGACTTCGCCGCGCTCGCCCGCCGCACGCCGATGGGCCGGCTCGGCACGCCCGAGGAGATCGGCGAGGCCGCGGTGTTCCTCGCGAGCGACGCCGCCTCGTTCGTGACGGGCGAGATCCTCACCGTGGACGGCGGCTGGGCCGCCTACGGGTTCGTATGAGGGTTGCGATCGATCAGTCGATCGATGGATATCGGGCTTCCGTTCCCTCGGTCTGGCAGCGCGGATTCCACGCGGGAGAGCACAGCACACGCTTCCCGGAGAGGCGGTTCTCCCAGACCTGAAGCCCTTCCGCGGATTGCGACACCTTGGTCCAGGCGCGCTGGTACACGAGCAGGGCGAGCACGATCGCGATCAGCCCGACGATAATACCGACGCCGATCGTGAGGTGCTTCACGGCAGCATCTCCGTTCCTCGCCGAGAATGGGCGGCATGCGCA
Source organism: Candidatus Methylomirabilota bacterium (assembly GCA_035260325.1). Taxonomy (NCBI): domain Bacteria; phylum Methylomirabilota (SeqCode); species Candidatus Methylomirabilota bacterium. The sequence continues at coordinate 1,709 of DATFVL010000034.1, forward strand.
CTCCGCGTCAACGGCGTGCGAGGCGCGCTGCCCACCATTGGCGGACGCGTTCGGGGAACGGGCGCACGTCGCTCGGGAGTCGGTGTCGCCACTTGCGGGCGAAGCGAGCGAGCGCGGCCCGGCGGTCGGCCTGATCCGTGCTCAGCGGCCGTGCGGTACCGTCCGCGGTGCGAGTCCCGCCGCCTCGATGGATGAAGGACGCGTTGACGACCACGCAGCGCCACCCCGCCTCGCGCACGCTGAAGGACAGGTCGCGGTCGTAGCCGTGGAAAAAGCCGTAGGCCTCGTCGAACCCTCCGACGGAGTCGAAGACCCCCCGGCGCAGAAAGAGGCACACGCCATCGACCGCGGCAACCTCCGCGGAAGGATCGTACAAATTCCCGCTGCCCTCGAGGCAATGGAGGATCGTCCGCCCGACGTAGCGTCCGTCTCGCCGCAGCCGCTGCGCGCCGTAGAGGCCAGCAAGCCCGGCCCGCGTCCCCTCCTCGAGCGGGGCCCGGAGCCGGGCGAGCCATTCGTGATCCCTCATGATGGTGTCGTTGTGCAGGAAGCAGAGGAACTCGCCTCGTGCCAGGCGGGCGCCCTGGTTCAGGCCACGGATCAGCCCAATATTGTCGTCATTACGCCTGTAACACAGGGGATGGGGGTATGGGTAGCGACGGAAGAATTCTTCGGTGCCATCCGTGGACCCGTTGTCGATCACGCAGAGATCGAAAGGCTCCGGGCTCAGCGCCAGACTCTCCAGGCACGCCCGCGTCAGGGCAAGCTGGTTGTAGACGACGAGGACGATCGTGGTCGTTGTCATTCGAGGGGTTCTTCAGCCGCCGCTCCTGACCTCCGCCAGCACCGCGAGCATGGCTTCGTGGATGCGGCCGTTGCTCGCGACCACGGCGGGCGCG
>DATFVL010000035.1 GCA_035260325.1 Candidatus Methylomirabilota bacterium
GCGCTCGGGGTCGAGCTGCTCCTTGAGGATGACGACCTCGCCCTGGATCTCGTAGCCGGCGGCCTCGATGACGTTGAGGCCCTCGTTGAGGATGAGCTCCTGGCCGGGCTTGAGGGCGTCGGGCTTGAGGGCGGGGTGCAGGTTGACCTTCACCTTGCGGCCCTGCGCGAGGATGTTGACCGTGCCGTCCGCGTTGGGCGACAGATACACGCCGTACGTCGAGGGCGGCGCGCAGAGCTTGTCCACCTCTTCCTTCAGCGCCGTGATCTGCTCGCGCGCCTCGTAGAGCGCGTTCACGAGCTTCTCGTTCTGGTTGAACGCCTGCACGAGCTGACGGTTCGCCTCGCGGAGCTTGTTCTCGAGGACCATGAAGTCCTTCGGCGTGTCCTCGAGTTTCTTGCGGAGGTGAACGGTCTCCGCCTCGAGCGAGCGGATGTAGGCCTGCAGATCCTGAACCTGGATCTCGTACTCCGTGAGGCGACGGCGCGTGCTGGCGTCGGACATGGCGGCGGGGAGGAACTTCGAAAAGCCCTCGCGACTCGGGCTACTCTTCTTGTCGAACTCCTTCATAGCCCATCCCTTCTCGCTTGACCCCTCGTGCGCCGCATGCGCTCGTGCCTTTCGCTTGGCTGAGTATAGGCGTCTGGAAAAAAGAAAGTCAAGGTTGGCCGCTTACTTACCGGCCATCGCGCCCTCGATTTCATTGCGCTTTTCCTCCGCCTGGCTATTGCTGACCGTTCCGAGCGCCCTGGGACGGCCTCACGTGATGAAAGAGCAAATTCCGTACCGTCTTCGCGTCAGGGAAACGGGTGGCGCCGCTGGGGGGTTCCACGTATAAAAGGGGCCGATGCACGGTCTCCGTCGTGCGGCTCCCGCGCTCCTGCTGCTCGCACTCGCCTCCGCATGGGCCGCGCGCGCTCAGGGATCGAGCGCCCCCGCGACGGAGATCAGGCGCGAGGTGCGCATCGGCGTTCCGGGGGTCCCCTCGACACTCGATCCCGCCACGGCCCTCGAGGGCGCCGTCCCCCTCGTCGCGAGGCAGGTGTTCGACACGCTCGTCGCCTACCGCCAGGGCTCGACCGACATCGAGCCGGCCCTCGCGACCCGCTGGAACGTCTCGCGGGACGGCCTCGTGTGGTCGTTCGCGCTCCGCGAAGGCGTGAAGTTCCACGACGGTAGCCGGCTCACCGCGACGGACGTCGCCGCGAGCTTCGCGCGCCAGCTCCGCGGGGAGGTGCCGGGCTCGCCCGTCGTCTGGTCGGCGGTTTTCCGCGGTGTTCCAGGGGTGGTGCGCGAGGTGAGGGCGGCCGACTCCCACACCGTGCAGTTCGTGCTCGTCCAGCCTTATGCGCCACTCCTGACGGTGCTCGCCCACCCGGGCCTCGGAGTCGTGAGAAGCGTGACAGGCAGTGACGGCGCGGCACGCCTGATCGGCACGGGACCATACCGCGTCGTCGATACATCGGAGGGACGCTTGGCGCTCGAGGCGGTGCCCGATTATTGGGCGGGCCCGCCGAGGTCTGATCGTCTCGTCATCCTCGACATCGTCACGGACGACCAGGCCGAGGCCGACCTCGACGCGGGGACGCTGGATGTCTGGTTCTCGGCCGGCCCGCCGCGGCGGACCCTGGGCGCGCTCTCGGTTCCGGGGCTCCGCGTCGGCTATCTTGCGTTTCAGACCGAGAAGGAGCCGTTCTCCCGCAAGAGGATCCGACAGGCGGTCGCCGCGGCGCTCGATCCCGCCGTCATCGGCGTCGCGCTCGGCGGGGTGGCGGTACCGCTGCAGTCGTTCCTGCCCGCGGGCGTCTGGGCCCGCCGCGAGGGCTCGCCGCTGCTCGGCGCCGGCAAGGAGGCGGTGCGGACCCTCCTCGCGCAGGGCGGCGGGTGGCCGACCGGCGCGGCACCGATGCTGCTCGTGCCGTCGGAGACGGCGCTGCTGAGCCTTCCAAAGCTCGGCGAGACGATCCAGCTGGCCCTGGGCGCCGCCGAGATGCCGGTGAACCTCTCGATCGAGGAGCCCGACGCCGCGCGCGCGACCCTCCAGAAGGGCGAGCACGACCTGGCGCTCGTCGAGGCGGCGGTGTTCGGCGGCGATCCGCACCTCTTCCTCTTCCCGCTGTCGGCGAGCGAGGGGGCCGTCAAGGGGCCGCGCGCGCTCAACTTCTCCTTCTACCGGAACCCGAGGCTCGACGACGCGCTGATCCGCGCCAGCCAGCTCTCGTTCCGCGCCGAGCGCCAGCGCCTCTACCAGCGCGCCCAGGCGCTCCTCGCCGAGGATCTGCCGTGGCTCCCGATCTACGTGCGGCTCCACTGGGCGCTCGCGCGGTCCGAGGTGCGCGGCCTGCGCCTGCACCCGACGGGCTTCCACCGGCTCGACACGGTCTCGCTCGAGGCGGCGCCCGGCGGCCCGCGCTGAGGTGGTAGAGTTCAGGCTATGCCCTCGGTCGCCGACACCGCCGTCGAGATGGTCAACTGGGTCTTCCCCGAGCACGCGGGCGCGCCCGGGCAGATCCACGGCGGGCGCATGATGGAGTGGATCACGCAGGCCGGGACGCTCGCCGCCGCGCGCGTTGCGCGCGGCCACGTCGTGCTCGGGGCGATGGACGACATCGACTTCCTGCACCCCGTCAAGGTCGGCCAGATCGCGATCCTCCGCGCCCAGGTGGAGGACATCGGCACGAGCTCGCTCGAGGTCGGCGTGCGCGTGTGGGCGGAGAACGTCGCCACCGGGGCGCGCGCGGTGACGCTCAACTCGCACCTGGTCTTCGTCAAGGTGGGTGAGGACCTGCGCCCGCGGCCCGTCCGCGACGCGATCGCGTCGCGGGACGCGCACGAGCGGGAGCTCGTCGAGGCCGCGCGGCGGCGGCGGGCCGAGCGGCTGGCGCGCTTCGCCCAGAAGGCGGCGCGCGCGCGCGAGACGGCGACGGCCGACGAGGCGGACGCCCGCTGGCGCTTCGAGTCCGCGCGCAGCGTGCTCCCCGAGGACGCGCTCTTCGGCGACACGATGTTCGTCGGCAAGATGCTCATGGCCCTCGACGAGGCGGGCGGGATCCTCTCGATGCGCTACTGCAGGGGCCTGGTCATGACGGCGTGCCTCGACGCGATGGACTTCTACTCGCCGATCCGCACCCACGAGGTCGTCACCTTCAAGGCGGGGCTGAACCACGTCGGCACCTCCTCGCTCGAGGTTGGCGTCAAGGTCCTGGCTGAAGTACCGTGGTCGGGGGAGGCGCGCCACGCCTGCACCGCGTTCCTCACGTACGTGCACCTCGGGCCCGACCTCGCGCCCCGACCCTGCCCCCCGTTCACGCCGGCGACGGCCGGGGAGCGGCGGCGGTGGGAGGATGCGCTGGCGCGGCGCGGCGGAAGGCTCGAGCGCGTGAAACGGCTCAAGGCAGCCCTGCACGAGGAAAGAGGGTAGGACGATGTCTGGGCATTCCCGGTGGTCGCAGATCAAGCGGAAGAAGGGCAAGGCGGACGTCCAGCGGGGGAAGCTCTTCTCGAAGATCCTCCGCGAAATCACGGTGGCGGCGAAGAACGGCGGG
>DATFVL010000036.1 GCA_035260325.1 Candidatus Methylomirabilota bacterium
GCTGGGCGGCGCGGGCGGAGGCGTCCACGAGCGCCTCGATGTCGGCGCCGCGCTCGAAGCGGTACGCCGCGTCCGTGCGGAGCCCGAGCGCGCGCGAGGTGCGGCGGATCGAGACCGGGTCGAACCAGGCGCTCTCGAGGAGGACCCGCGTCGTCCGGTCGGTCACCTCGGTGTGGGCGCCGCCCATCACGCCCGCGAGCCCGACGGCGCGCTTGGGGTCGGCGATCACCAGCATCGAGTCGTCGAGGACGCGCTCCTGCCCGTCGAGCGTCGTGAAGCGCTCGCCCTTCGCCGCCCGGCGCACGACGATCGTCGCGTCGGTCAGCGTGTCGTAGTCGAACGCGTGGAGCGGGTGGCCGAGCTCCCAGAGGACGTAGTTCGTCACGTCCACGATGTTGCTGATCGGCCGGAGGCCGACCGCGCGCAGGCGCGCCTGGAGCCGGGCGGGCGACGGCCCCACCGTCACGCCGCCGATCACGCGCGCCGTGAAGCGATGGCAGAGGTCGGGCGCCTCGACGCGGACCCGCGCGAGCCTCGCCGCGGGCTCGCCGGCTTCCGCGAGCTTCCCCCGGGGCGCGTGGAGGCGCGCGCCCGTGAGCGCGGCGAGCTCGCGCGCGACGCCGAGGACCGAGAGGCAGTCGGGGCGGTTCGGCGTGACCTCGACCTCGAGGACGTGGTCGTCGAGGCCGAGGTGGGCGACGAGGTCCTGGCCCAGGCGCGCGTCGCCCTCGAGGAGGAGGAGCCCCGCCTCGTGCTCCTCGCCGAGGCCGAGCTCGCGCTCCGAGCAGAGCATCCCCTGCGACTCGACGCCGCGGATCCGCGCCGCCGCGACCCGGCGGCCGCCCGGGAGCGTCGCGCCCGGCGGCGCGAACGCGGCGCGCGCGCCGACCTTGGTGTTCGGCGCGCCCGAGACCACCGAGAAGCGCTCGCGACCCGTCGAGACGCGGCAGAGGAGCAGGCGGTGGCCGTGGCTCTCGCCGAGCTCGCGCTCGATCGCCTCGATCTCGCCGACGACGACGCCCGCGAGGCCGGCGGGCGTCAGCGCCGTGACGCTCGCGACCTCGACGCCCGCGTTCGTCAGCCGGTCGGCCGCGTCCGCGGCGGCGAGCTTCAGATCCACGAGCTCCCGGACCCAGCCGTAGAGGATCTTCATGACGTCAGGCGAACTGACGGAGGAAGCGCAGGTCGTTGTCGAAGAAGAGCCGGAGGTCGTCGATGCCGTACTTGAGCATCGCGATCCGCTCGATCCCCATCCCGAACGCCCAGCCCGTCACCTCCTCGGGGTCGTAGCCGACGTTCTTCAAGACGCGGGGGTGCACCATGCCCGAGCCCAGGATCTCGAGCCAGCCCCCCTGCTTGCAGAGCCGGCAGCCCTGGCCGTGGCAGACGAAGCAGAGCACGTCCACCTCCGCAGAGGGCTCGGTGAACGGGAAAAAGGACGGCCGGAAACGGATCCTCGACTCGGGCCCGAACATCTCGCGCGCGAACAGCTCGAGCGTCCCCTTGAGGTCGCCCATCGTGATGCCGCGGTCCACGGCGAGCCCCTCGACCTGGTGGAACATCGGCGAGTGCGACTGGTCGGCGACGTCGCGGCGGAAGACGCGGCCGGGGACGATGATGCGCACCGGCGGCTTGCGGGCGAGCATCGCGCGGATCTGGACGGGCGACGTGTGGGTGCGGAGGAGCGTGGACTCCGAGAGGTAGAGCGTGTCCTGCATGTCGCGCGCGGGGTGGTCGCGCGGGATGTTGAGCGCCTCGAAGTTGTGGTAGTCCGTCTCGATCTCCGGCCCCTCGGCGACGGAGAAGCCGAGGCCGGCGAAGATCGCCACGATCTCGTCGTGGACCCGCGTGAGCGGGTGGAGCGCGCCCCGCGGGGGGCGGCGGCCCGGGAGTGTGAGGTCGAGGCGCTCGCGCGCGCGCCGCTGCTCGCGCTCGGCGTGCTGCGCCGCCGAGAGCCGCGCGTCGATCAGCGCCTCGATCTCGCGCTTGACGTCGTTGGCCGCGGCGCCGACCTGCGGGCGTTCCTCGGGCGCGAGCGTCCCCAGCGAGCGCAGGAGCTGCGTCAGGGCGCCCTGACGCCCGAGCACCCGGACGCGGATCTGCTCCAGCTCTGCCGACGTGCGCGCGGCGGCGACGGCCGCCCGCGCCTCCTGCGCGATCGCGTCGACGCGCGGATGACCCACGAACTAGCCGCGCGGCGCCCTGGCGGTCTCGGCGAGCTTCGCGAACCCCTGCGGATCGCTGACCGCCAGCTCGGCCAGCACCTTGCGGTCGAGGAGGATCCCCGCGCGCTTGAGCCCCGCCATGAAAACGGAATAGGAGAGCCCGACCTGGCGGCACGCGGCGTTGATCCGGATGATCCAGAGCCCCCGCATCCGCCGCTTCTTCTGCTTGCGCCCGCGGTAGGCGAAGGCGCCCGCGCGCAGGACCGTCTCGGCCGCCGTCCGGTAGAGCTTGCGCCGGCCGCCGACGTACCCCTTGGCTTGCTTGAGGATCTTCTTGCGCCGGTGGCGCGTCTTCGGTCCGCCCTTGGCCCGTGGCATGCGTCCGTTCCTCCCGGATCAGAGATAGGGCACGAGCACCCGGAGGCGGGCGTCGTCCGCTTTGTCGATCAGCTTGTTCGCGCGCAGACGGCGCCGGCGCTTCGGGTCCTTCTTCTCGAGCTTGTGCTGCTTCCAGCCACCCGCGCGGCTGAGCTTGCCCGAGGCCGTCCGCTTCAGGCGTTTCGCCGCGCCTCGCTTCGTCTTCATCTTCGGCATCGCGTCCGGTCTCCTAGGCGTGCGCCTTGGGGCTCAGGATGATGTGGAGCATGCGCCCCTCCATCCTGGGGTTGTTGTCGGCGGTCGCGATGTCCTGCGTCGCCTCCACCATCTTGTTCAGCATCTTCCAGCCGAGCTCGGTGTGCGCCATCTCGCGGCCCTTGAAGCGCACGGTCACCTTCGCCTTGTGGCCCTCGCCGAGGAAACGCCGCACGTGCTTCAGCTTGAAGTCGAAGTCGTGCTTCTCCGTCTTCGGGCCCATCTTCACTTCCTTGACCTGGATCGTGGTCTGCTTCTTCCGCGCTTCCTTCAGGCGCCGCGCCTGCGTGTACTTGTACTTCCCGAAGTCCATGATGCGGCACACCGGCGGCTGCGCCTCGGGCGCCACCTCGACCAGGTCCAGCTCCTGCTGCCGCGCCGTGTCGAGCGCCTGCTGGATCGGCAGGATGCCGAGCTGCGCGCCGTCGGCGTTCACGACCCGAACCTCCCGCACCCGGATCCCCTCGTTGATGCGAATCTCTTTCGCTTGGCTCAGGTGTCTCGCTCCTCCTGGTTGGCCGCCGGGCACGGCGTGGGAGTGGGAACGGCCGGCCGCCCGCTCACGAGCGGCCCACGGTGAGGCTCTGCGCGCGCGTGCCGATCTCGCGCGCGAGGTCGGCCAGCACCCGGTCGAGCGGGACCGCGCCGAGGTCCTCGCCCGTCCGATGCCGGAGACTGACGGTCCCGTTCTGGCTCTCGCGCTCGCCGACCACGAGCATGTACGGGACCTTCCGGAGCTGCGCCTCGCGGATCCTGTAACCGAGCTTCTCGTTGCGGTCGTCGAGCTCGGCCCGCACGTGCGCGGCGCGCAGCTTCGCGTGCACCGCGCGCGCGTACTCGGCGTGCTTCTCACTGACCGGCAGCACGCGCGCCTGGACCGGCGCGAGCCAGGTCGGGAACGCGCCCGCGTAGTGCTCGACGAGGACGCCCATGAAGCGCTCGAAGGTGCCGAAGATCGCGCGGTGGACCATGATCGGGCGCTTCGGCTGTCCGTCGGTATCGATGTACTCGAGCGCGAACCGGTCCGGTTGGGCGAAGTCGATCTGGATGGTCGCCAGCTGCCAGCGGCGCCCGAGCGCGTCCTGGACGTCGATGTCGATCTTCGGCCCGTAGAACGCGCCGTCACCCGGGTTCAGGTCGTACGCGAGCCCGTTCGCCTTGAGCGCGTCGTGCAGGGCCCGCTCGGCCGTCTCCCACTGCGCGTCGGTCCCCATCGACTTCGGCGGGCGCGTGGACAGCTTGAGGAACGGGTCGAGTGCGAAGGTCTTGTACCAGTCGCCGACGAGCTCGAGCAGCTCCCTGATCTCGTCCTGGAGCTGGTCGGGGCGGCAGTAGATGTGCGCGTCGTCCTGCGTGAACTGGCGCACGCGGAAGAGGCCCGTCAGGGTCCCCGAGCGCTCGTTCCGGTGCAGCCGGCCCATGTCGGCGTAGCGCAGCGGGAGGTCCCGGTACGAGCGCAGCGCGTGGCGGTAGACGAGCGTGGACTCCGGGCAGTTCATCGGCTTGAGGCCGAAGATCTGCTGCTCGGACTCCACGAGGAACATGTTCTCGCGGAAGTGCTCCCAGTGCCCCGACTGCTCCCAGAGCTTCTTGTTGACCAGGATCGGCGTCGAGATCTCCTGATAACCGCGCGCGTCGAGCGCCTCGCGCACGAAGCGCTCCAGCTCGCGCACCATCGTCCAGCCGTGCGGAAGCCAGAAGGGCGCCCCGGGCGAGACGTCCTGGAACACGTAGAGGTCGAGCTCGCGGCCGAGCTTCCGATGGTCGCGCTTCTTCGCCTCCGCGAGGCGCCACAGATGCTTGTCGAGCTCCTCCTTCGTGAGCCACGCGGTGCCGTAGACGCGCTGGAGCATCGCGTTCCGCTCGTCGCCGCGCCAGTAGGCGCCCGAGGACGAGAGAAGCTTGAAGTGCTTCACGTGGCCCGTAGACGGCACGTGCGGGCCGCGGCAGAGGTCGATGAACTCGCCCTGCCGGTAGAGCGACACCCGGGGCGCGTCGATCCCCTCGAGGACCTCGACCTTGTAGGGCTCGCCGCGCTCGCGGAAGAAGCGGACCGCCTCCTCGCGCGGGAGCTCCTGGCGCTCGAACGGATAGTCCGCCTTCGCGATCTCGCGCATGACGGCCTCGATCTTCTCGAGGTCCTCGGGCGCGAACGGCTCCGGCTTCGCGAAGTCGTAGTAGAAGCCGTCTTCGATCGCGGGACCGATCGCCACCTTCACGCCGGGGAACAGGCGCTTCACCGCCTGGGCCATCACGTGCGAGGTGGAGTGCCGGAGGGTCGCGAGCGGCGAGGGATCGCAGTCGAACTCGCCGGTCAGCTTGAGATGGCGTTCTTCTTCAGACAGTGGTGCGCCCGTCCCGGTGAATGATGGATGGTAGGCTCGGGCGGTTTCGAACCGCCGACCTCCTCTGCGTCAGAGAGGCGCTCTCCCACTGAGCTACGAGCCTATCCAGAGTACCGCTCATGCTACCCCTACCTCAGCAGATTCGTCAACGAGGACTCGACGATATAGCTGAAGTTCGCCAGGATCGGGATGCCATTCTTGCCCCGCGTGAGGGAGTCGGGGACGGGCGGGAACGGCGAGGCGAACAGGATCGCGTTCACGGCGTACGCGTCATAAACGTCGAAGTCCGACGGCCGGCGCACGGTCACGAAGGGCACCCGGCCGTCCTTGAGGATCCCGAACTCGATGACGAGCGAGGTGCTCTTGTAGTCGCACCGTCCCGACGCCTCGTCCTTCACGCAGGGGTAGGCCCACTTCTCCTTGATCATCCGCCGGACCCGGTCGAGGTAATCGCTGTACCTGGGGTCCTTCGAGTCCAGCGGGATCGGCTCGCCCTCGATGCCCGCCCGCCCCTCGCCGCGCCCGCCCGCGCCTCCGGTGCCGGGAGCCCCCGGCAGGGAGCGGATGTCCGGCGTCGGCGGCACGCTCGCGACCCGCGGCGCCGGCGGGGCTTCGGCCGCCTCCCGCGGCGCCTCTTTCGGCTGAAGGACCGGCGGCTTCGCCTCGGCCACGGCCGGGTTGGCGGGCGGGATGTCGGGTTTGGCCGGCGCGGGCTTCGCGGGCTCCGGGGCGAGGTCGTCCTTCGGGAGCGGCACGGCGGGCCTCGGCGCGGACTTCGCCAGGACGGGCGTCCGGGGCGCCGCGGGCTTCGGCTCGGCGCGCGGCGCGGGTTTCGGCGCGGGCGCGGGCCTGGCGGCGGGCGGGGCCGGCTTGTCCGGCACCGGGGCGGGCGCGCCGGGCAGCCCCCGCAGGGCCTCCTCGTCCGTCTTCGGCAGCTCGACGAAGAGCGGCTCGCCGCGCTTGACGTCGTACCGGCCCACCGGCGGTCTCACCCAGACGAGCGCCCCGAGCACGAGCAGGTGCATGGCGAGCGACGTCGCGATCGCCACGGCGGGCCGGCGCCGGAGCCGCTCGAGCAGAGTCGGGAGCATGACCCACCGATTATAGAACGGACGTCTCCCCATCTGTTCCAGGATGGCTCCCCCCGCGGCGCTACAGGTCCCGGTCGAGCGCCTGAGCGATCCGGCGCACGCGGCCGATCAGCGCGGCGAACCGCTCCGGCTTGAGCGACTGGGAACCGTCCGAGAGCGCCTCCTCGGGCTTCGGGTGCACCTCGATGAGCAGGCCGTCGGCGCCGGCCGCCACCCCCGCCATCGCCATCGCCTCGACGTACTCCCAGTGCCCCGTGCCGTGGCTCGGGTCCACGACGACCGGCAGGTGGGAGAGCTTCTTCACGACCGGGACCGCGCTGAGGTCGAGCGTGAAGCGCGTGGCGGTCTCGAACGTGCGGATGCCGCGCTCGCAGAGGATCACGTGCGGGTTGCCGCCGGCGAGGACGTACTCCGCCGACAGGAGCCACTCCTGGATCGAGGTGGCCATGCCGCGCTTCAGGAGCACGGGCTTCCTCGTCTCCGCGACGCGCCGGAGGAGCGAGAAGTTCTGCACGCTGCGCGCCCCGATCTGGAGGACGTCCGAGTACTGCGCGACGAGGTCCACCTTTTCCGGCTCCATGACCTCCGTCACGACGGGGAGCCCGGTCTCGCGCCTGGCCTCGGCGAGGTACTTGAGCCCCTCCTCCTCGAGCCCCTGGAACGAGTAGGGCGACGTGCGGGGCTTGAAGGCGCCGCCGCGGAGGATGCGCGCGCCGCCCGCCTTCACCTTCTGCGCGACCTCGAGGACCTGCTCGCGCGACTCCACGGAGCAGGGCCCCGCCATCACCACGACGGCCTTGCCGCCGATGCGCACGTCACCCACCGGGACGACCGTCGACTCGTGACGCACCTCGCGGCTCGCGAGCTTGAAGGGCTGCAGGATCGGCTGGACCGTCTCCACGCACTCGAGCGACTCGAGGCTCTTGAGCCGCTCCTTCCCGCGGTCGTCGCCGACGGCGCCGATGACCGTCCGGAGCTCGCCGCGGATGGTGTGGGCTTGATACCCCATCCGCTCGATGCGACGACACACGTCCTCGACTTCCGCGTCCGACGACCCGGCCTTGAGCACGATGATCATGTCCGGCCCTCCTTGCCCCGTCGTGGTGGAAAAAACGAAAAGCCGCGGGGAGTGACCCGCGGCCTCGACGGTGGCATCGCCGCGGGCGCTCGGTCCGCCCGCGGCCCTCTGTGTCCTAGCTCAGAGCGCCCGGGCAGACCTCGGCGAAGTAGAAAAAGAAGAAGCCGGACCGGCGAACCTGGCTGCCCATCGGTGCCGGTCACTCTACCGGGCGGCCGGCCCGCCCGTCAAGCCGTTTCTAGACCTGGCTGTCGTCGGCCTTGGCCTTGCGGAAGCGCTTCACGAGGCGGTCGCGGTAGTAATAGAACGGCAGGCAGCACGCGATCACGATGGCCATGAACGCGACCGCGTAGATGTACTGCTGCTCGGCGATGTGGGCGCCGAAGTAGGAGGAGATGATCGTGCCGGGGATCCTCCCGACCGTCGAGACCAGCGCGAAGATCCAGAAGGGCATCGGGCTGATCCCGAAGAGGTAGGAGATGATGTCCTTGGGAAAGCCCGGGATCAGGTAGAGGACGAAGCAGATGATCGCGCCCTCGGCCTCCAGGATGAAGTTCATCCGATTCCAGTTGTGCTCGCTGAGCCATGGCCGCACGAGCGGCTCGCCCCAGCGCCGGCCCACCCAGAAGCAGAAGAGCGTGCCGGCCGTGAGGCCGATGGTCGAGTAGATCACGCCCCAGAACGTGCCGAAGAGCGCGCCGCCGACGGGGCCGGTGACCTCGCCCGGAATCGGCGAGATGATGACCTGGAACGCCTGGATGGCGATGAAGACGAGCGGCGCCATCCAGCCCCACGAGCGGACGGTCTCCTTCAGGAAGTGCTTGTCCTGGTAGAGGCGGATCAACCAGCGGACGAAGGGCGCGTCGGCGACCACGACCCAGACGACCGCGGTCAGCAGGACGAAGAGAACGCTCGTGACGATCGCCCAGCGCGCGCGATCCGTCATGGGCTCACGGGAGCGGGCTCAGAGCGACGGACGGCGATGGCTCCAGGGGCGCGCCGCCTCGAGCGCCGCGGAGGCGGCGAGGACGGTCGCGTCGGCGTGCCGGCGGCCGACGATCTGCAGGCCGACCGGCAGCCCGTCGGCGGTGAAGCCCGCGGGCACGGACGCCGCCGGCTGACCGGTGAGGTTGAAGGGGAACGTGAACGGCATCCAGCCGAGGACCGAGACGCGCCGGCCGTCGATCTCGCGCGGCGGGGCCGCGTCCGCGGGGAAGGGCGGCACGGCCACCGTCGGCATCAGCAGGAGGTCGAAGCGCTCGAGGAACGCGTGGACCTCGCGCCAGTACGCCTCCACGCGCCCAAGCGCCTGGACGTAGTCACGCGCCGTGACGGTCCCGCCCCGCCGGATGAGCTTCACGAGCGTCGGGTCCAGCTGGGCCTCGACGTCGGGCAGCCGATCCGACCACGCCGCGTAGAACTGCGCGGCGATCAGCGTCGAGAAGAACGCCTCGGGATCCTCCCAGCCGGGGTTGACGACTTCCACGTGGCAGCCGAGCGCCTCGAACTCGGCGGCCGCGTCGCCGCAGACCTCCGCCACGCGCGCGTCCACGCGCGCGTAGCCGAGGTCGGCGCTCCACGCGACGTGCAGGCCTTTCACGTCGCCCTCGCACGCCTCGAGGTACGAGCCCGCCTCGCGCGGCAGCGACTCCCGGTCGCGATCGTCGCCGCCCGCGATGACGCCGAGCACGAGCGCGGCGTCGCGCACCGTGCGGGTGATCGGGCCGACGTGCGAGACGCCCGCGAAGCCCGGGAAGCCGCTCCGGTGCGGCACACGGCCGTAGGACGGTTTGAAGCCGTAGACGCCGCAGAACGCCGCGGGGATGCGGATCGAGCCGCCGCCGTCGGTGCCGAGCGCGAGCGGGCCCATGCCCGCGGCGACCGCGGCGGCGGCGCCGCCGCTCGAGCCGCCGGGCGTGAGCCCCGGGTTCCAGGGGTTCCGCGTGGCGCCGAAGAGCGGGTTCTCGGTCACGGCCTTGTGGCCGAACTCGGACGTGTTGGTCTTGCCGAGGACGACGGCGCCGGCGGCCTTCACGCGCGCCACCGAGATCGCGTCCTCGTCGGGGACGTGGTCGGCGAAGACGCGCGAGCCGCCCGTGGTGGTGAGGCCGCGGGTGAAGAGCACGTCCTTCACGGACACCGGCACGCCGTGCAGCGGGCCGAGCGGCTCGCCCTTCGTCACCGCGATCTCGGCCTCGCGCGCGGCGGCGCGCGCCGACTCGGCGGCGACGAGGCAGAAGGCGTTGAGCTTGGGGTTGAGCTCGGCGATCCGCGCCAGGACGGCGTCGGTAGCCTCGACCGGAGAGAGCTTCTTGGCCCGGATGAGGTCGGCGAGCTCGAGGGCCGAGCGCCAGATCACCACGACGCCCCGCATTGTATATCATCCGGCGTGGTGAAGGCCTTCGACCGCCGCGGCACCCTCGTGGCCGACGTCGCCTGGACGCCCGCCGGCGCGCTCGACGCCGGCTGGGTGAGGATCCCGGACGGCTCGTGGCTCGCGATCGAGCCGCGCGCCGGCGCCGACGCGCCCTGGGGTCCCTCCGATCGGATCTCGCACGCCGCCGAGATCGGCGGCGCCGAGCGTGCGCCCCTCACCCTCGCCGAGGCGCTCGACTGGTCGCGCGTGGATCGCATCCCGACGCTGGCCGAGCCCGCCCGGCTGCCGCCGGGCGGCGGCGGCGCCGTGCTCAACCTGATCGCCGAGCTCGCGCGCGCCCAGGGCGTGGACCGGCTCGCCTACCGCGGCCCCTACCCGACCGAGCAGCTCTTCGCGTCCCTGCTCGAGTCGTTCCGCTACGTCGGCGATGCGCCCGATCCGCTCGCCGCCTTCATGGCGGGCGCCCTCGAGTGGGAGCCCGCGCCGCACGAGCGCCTGTTCGCCGCGGACGACCTCTACGTGCAGCTCCGCGGACGGATCGAGAAGGTCGTCCACCGCGGCGCGGTCTACCATCGCCCGGACTGGCAGGGCGTGGCGCGCCACGCGGGAAAGCGCGTGCGCGACACGCGCGCGGGCGTGGCGTGCTCGCTCTGGGCGCTCGGGCGCGCGCTCGAGGACCACCTGCTCCTCTCCCCGGAGGGCGAGCTCCTGCGCGTCCTCGAGCCCGGGCCCCTGGAGGCGCCCGCACGGACCATGCGTCCGGAAATCCGGCGGGGCGTCGCCGCGGCCGTCGCGGCGGTCAGCGCCCCCGCGCTCGCGCCGTTCATCCGCGCGATCGCCGAGGTGGCGACCCTGGAGTGGGACGTCCTCCGGCGCGAGCTCGTCGTCGTCGAGCCCGGCCACATCCGCGTGTCCGAGCGGCTGCGCCGGGGGCTCGTCGAGCTCCTCGGCGCCGCGCGCGGGCGCGGTGCGCAGGCGTCGGTCGCGCTTGCCGCCGTGGTCGAGCTCGCGGCACTCGCCGGCGACGCGCTCCGCGCGCGCGCCCAGGACGCGCTCGCCGCGCTGGCGCCCGAGGCCCAGGCGGCCGCCCTCGCCGCGGGCGAGACGGCGCCGCCGGGCGACGCGCGCGGCGCCCAGGAGATCGCGGGGGCGGTCGAGGCGCTGCTGGTGGAGCTGTCGGCGTGAGCGTCAGGACGTGGCGCGCACCACGATCCAGACGTTGAAGGCGACGAAGGCGGCGATCGAGAGCGCCGAGAGCGCGACGTAGGCGATCCAGAGGATCTCGAGCCGCTTCCAGCGCGGGCGCGCCCTGCCGGCGAGGAGCGCCTTCACGTACGCGAGCGCGTCGTGCTTGAGCGTCGGCACGCCCAGGAGGTCCACGAACACGTGGTAGCCGTCCATCTCGATGAAGCAGAACGGGTAGAGCGAGAACGCGAGGGCCTGCCACTGGATGATCCCCGCCGCCGTGGCGAAGGCCTGCGTGAAGCTCCCCACCGGCGCGTGCGCGCCGATGATGAACGCCACCGCGCCCAGAACGAGGTGCACGAGCGGACCCGAGACGGCCGTGACCACCCGCGCCCGCCGGCTCGCCATGAAGATGTCGGTGACGTCCACGTAGAAGGTCGGCACGAAGCCGTGGAGGAACGTGAAGCCGAACTCGCGGACGCGCCGGCGGTAGTGGACACAGGCGAGCCCGTGGACGAGCTGGTGGAAGGCGACGGACCCGAACAAGAGGAGCTTCACGACGAGCACGCCCAGCACCGCGTGGCCGCCGAAGCCGGAGAACACGTCGGCCACCTCCCGGAGCAGCGCCACCTGCGCGACGGCGCCGACCACGGCGAGCGCCAGGCACGCGAGGAGCGCCACGGGCGTGAACAGGAGGAAGCCGCCCCAGCGGTGGAGCGCCTGGAAGAACGGCTGGACCCGCCGGCTCGAGACGTTGACGCGCTCGAGCCCGAGCAGCGTCCTCTCGACGGCGCGCGCGACGCGCGCGCGCCGGTTGCGCGCGAGCGCCTGCCGCAGGCGCGACCTCGGCGTCAGCGTGAGGAGCTGCGCCCGCTGGAGCTTCCGGATCAGGTTCGGGATGATGTCGAAGTCGAACTCGCCGTACTCGAGCACGTACGCCGTCGCGATTTCCTGCAGGGACGTGTTGCCGTCCATCTGCCCCCAGAGAAACCGCTCGTGCTCGGTGACGAGCAGGAAGCGCTCGGTCTCGCGGTTCTTCAGGATGAAGCTCCGCTCGCCGGCCACCCGCGACTTCACCTCCGATACCTCGAAGGCGCCGTCGGCGACGCGCTGGGGGCGCGACTGAAGGAAGCCGAGCGCGCTGCCGATCTCGCGGACCTCGAAGCTGTCGTCGTCGCGCCGGACGAGCAGCTCGAGCTTCGCGGGCGCCGGACGCGCCGGCCGCTCGGTCACTGGAGCGGGGCCCGCGAGGCCGGTGGCACTCGGGGCGTGCCCTGATCCAGATGCGCGCCGGCTCCGTTCCGCATGGCGCGGTTCATTCCAGTGACGTCGGCGAGGCCGGTGGCACTCGGGGCGTGCCCTGATCCAGATACGCGCCGGCTCCGTTCCGCATGGCGCGGTTCATTCCATCGGGGGCGGCGAGGCCGGTGGCACTCGGGGCGTGCCCTGATCCAGATGCGCACCGGCTCCGTTCCGCATGGCGCGGTTCATTCCACCGGGCGCCGCGAAGCCTGCGTCATCGCGGCTCGACGTCGAGCCCGGTCGCCTCGAGGCCCCACCGCGTCGCTTCGGTGAGGCGCACGTCCGAACCCCGGAGACGCTCCATGAAGACGAGGACCATCGCGTAGAAGAATGCGGCGGCGGCGTGCGGGCTGGCCTCGATGAGCTGGTTGAGGCTCTTGCGGTCGAGCGCGAGGAGCGTCACCTCGGTCTCGGCCTGGATCGTCGCCGAGCGCGGCGAGCCGTCCAGCAGGCTCATCTCGCCGAAGAACTCGCCCGCGCTCTGGCGGTTCAGGAGCTGCTCGACGCGCGCCTTGACGATCTTCGAGACGAGCACGGTGCCGCGGTGGATGAGGAACATCTCGTCGCCCGGGTCGCCCTCGCGGAAGAGCACCTGGTTCTTCCGGAGCGAACGCTCGCGCAGGCGCTGTGCGAGCGCGGCGACGTCCGCCTCCGCGAACGCCGTGAACAGTCGGACCTCGCGCAGGAACGCGAGGAGGTCGGCGGGTGTCGCCACCGGCGCTGGCCCCGGGGCCTAGGTGGACACGCGGCGGATGAGCGCGTTGTGGAATTCGTGGCGCCGCTGGCCGGACGGCAGCTTCGTCAGCCGGGCGAGCGCCTGGAGGATCGTCGCGCGCTCGTCCGCGTTCAGCTCGTACTCGGCCAGGAGCGCCTCGGGGGAGCGCTGGAGCTCGACCAGGAAGTCCGGGTCGATCATCGCGCGGCCGACGAGATCGCGTAGCCCCTGCGCCATTCCGCGGCGATCATATCAATTTCCCCGGCTCTTTGATAGGCTCGCCGCATGCTGAGCGGCCTGCGCATCCTGGTCGTCGAGGACGAGCGGGGCGTGCGCCTGCTGCTCACGCGCGTGCTCGAGGACGCGGGCGCGAGCGTCGTCGCCGTGGCCTCGCCCGAGGAGGCGTTCACCGAGTTCGAGCGGCGGCGGCCGGACGTCCTCGTCAGCGACATCCGCATGCCGGGCGGCGACGGCTACCAGCTGATCCGCCGGGTGCGCGCGCTGCCCGCCGACCGCGGCGGACTGACGCCCGCGGTGGCGGTGTCCGCGTCGGTCGGCGAGGAGGATGAGCCGAAGATCCTCGCCGCGGGCTTCCAGCGATTCATCCGAAAGCCCTTCGAGGTCGCCGAGGTGCGCGCCGCGATCGGCGCCGTCGCGGGCCGGACGGGCGCGTGACCGGGCGCGAGCGCTCGCCGCTCGCGCGCGCATGACACGGCGACGCGCGCGTGGCCTCGCGCGCGCGGCGGGCGTCGCCGCGCTCGTCGGCGCGGCGCTCGGCGCGCCGGCGCGCGCGCAGGCCGAGGCGCGGCCGCCGTCGATCGGCTATCTCGCCAACGAGCCCGCACCCGATACGTCCGCCACGCTGCGCGCCCGGCTCGCCGAGCGCGGCTGGGTGGAGGGCCAGAGCGTCAAGCTCTGGTACCGCTACGCGCAGGGCAAGCCCGAGCGCCTGCCGGGCCACGCGGACGAGCTCGTCCGCCTCGGCGTCGACGTCATCGTCGCGGCGGGCGCGCCGGCGATCGAGGCCGCCCGGCAGGCGACGCGGACGATCCCGATCGTCGTGGCGACGACCGACGACCCGCTCGCGACGAAGCTCGTCGCGAGCCTGAGGCACCCCGGCGGCAACCTGACCGGTGTGACGCTGGCGGCCCCGGGGCTCGCCCGCCACCGGCTCGAGCTCCTGCGGGAGCTCGTGCCCCGCGCGACCCGCGTCGCGGTCCTCTGGAACCCGACCAACCCGAGCAACGCCGCCGAGCTCCGCGAGACCGAGGCGGCGGCCCGCGGGCACGCTCTCGAGCTCGTCGCCGTGCCCCTGTCCGCCGACACCGACCGGCGCGTCGCGCTCGACGCGGTCAGAAACGCGGGGGCGGGCGGCCTGCTCGTCCTCGCCGACGTCCTGACGCTCGCGCGCCGCGCCGAGCTCGTCACCTTCGCCGCGCGGAGCCATATCCCCGCGGTCTATCCGCTGCCGGAGTTCGTCGACGCGGGCGGGCTGGCCGCCTATGGCCCGAGCTGGAGCGACGCCTTCGGCCACGTCGCGGCGCACGTGGATCGCATCCTCCGCGGCGCTTCGCCCGGCGAGCTGCCGATCGAGCGTCCCGCCCGCGTCGAGCTCCACGTCAACCTCCGGGCCGCGCGGGCCCTCGAGCTCGCGGTCCCGCCCGCGCTGCTCTCGCGCGCGCAGCGCGTCGTCCAGTGATCCGGCGCGTCGTCGTGGGGGTGTCGCTGGCGGCCGCGCTCCTCGTCGCGTGCGCCGAGCGCGAGTGGATCTACGAGAAGAAGGGCGCGACGCCGACGCGGATCGACCGCGACAAGGCAGCCTGCCGGGAGGAGGCCTTCGATCCGAAGGCGTTCGCGTTGTTCCGCTCGGGCCGCGTCGACCAGGAGGTGTTCAGGCGCTGCATGGAGCGGAGGGGCTACACGGTCACGCCCGCCGAGTGACCGTGCGGCACTCCGGAACCTTTGCCGCCGGTTCCGCCTTCTAAAGGGACAGGAGGAAGGACGATGCGGCTGGGAATCGCGGCGTTAGCGGTCGCGGCGCTCCTCACGGGCGCCGCCCAGGTATCGGCACAGATCTACGCCCCCCAGAGCCTCGAGCGCTGGTTCCGGCTCGAGTGGCGCGTGACACGCGACCGGAAGGGGCCGGTGATCGAGGGCTACGTCTACAACCGGGGCGCGCAGAGCGCGGAGCGGATGCGCCTTCAGATCGAGCGTCTCGATCCGTCGGGCGCGGTCGTCGGGAGCTCGGTGGTGTGGGTCCTCGGCACCGTTCCGCTGGGCAACCGTGCCTACTTCAGCGCGTCCGTGCCGGAGGCCGCGAGCTACCGCGTGCAGGTGCTCACGTTCGACTGGGGCGGTGGTGGCGGCGGCGGCAGCGGCGGCGGCATGTAGCGGAGCGCGCCCCTCAGCGCGCCCGGCCGCCCGAGCCCCAGTCGAAGCGGTAGCCGAGGATCACCTTGAAGATGAGCCCGTCGGTCGCGGGGGTCAGGCCGACTCCCACGCCCGCGTTGAATTCCCACCGGGGTCCGAGATCGGCGTCGACCGCCGCGAAGAGGAGATGCTGCTGCCGGCGCAGCGGATCGAACCCCCTCACCGGACCGAGCTCGCCGTAGTACTCGAGACCGGCGCTGACCTTGGAGGTGAAGTCGTACGCGACCTTCGCGTTCGGCGTGAACTCGAACCCGCGCTCCTCGTTCACGCCCTCGCCCTTGAGGCTCCGTGCGAACACGGGATTGAACGACGCGTACCAGCCGCCGAGCTTCTTGTCGATGATGGGCCGGAGCTCGAGCGTCCACGTGTCGGCCGAGAACTCGCGGCGCTGGTAGCCCACCTCGAGCGAGAGGCTCAGGTCGACGGGGAGCTCCCAGCTCTCGGGCGCGCGCACCCGCGGCCGCACGTGGTTGCCCACCCACTCCCATCCCTCGTTGGGCTGGATGCTCGTGAAGAGATAGAAGCCCGTCTCGAGCCAGGAGGTCCAGCCCTGCGTGACCTCGAGCGTCTCGTGAAAGGCACCCTGCGTGGGCCGCACGCGGTTCTCGGTCCGCGTAGTGCCCTGGGCGGCCACGTTGCTGTGCAGCTCGACCAGGGTGGACCCCGGCGGGACGGTCTCGGAGCCATACACCTGGATCTCGAAGTTGCCCTGCGCGCGGGCGCGGGGGACCGGCGTCAGGAGGAGAGCCGCGAGCAGACCGAGCGCGAGGGCGGCGCCGCGAGGGCGAGGCATCGCGGCGCCAGCTTACTCCCGCGAGGGCGCTACCGCGCAGGGCCCGACGGTGGTGGCGGCGGCGTTCCGGCCGGCGGTGGCGGCACGTTCGCCGGCGGGGGCGGCGGCGGCGGGCCGGCGGGCGGCGCCGCCGAGTAGGTCGTCGAGAGCGAGCCCCTGGCGACGGGGATCTGATTGCCCTTGGCGTACATGCACTGCATGTACGTCATGTCGTAGCGGTGCTGCACGTCCTGCCGCGCGCCGTCGCCGGCGCTCGCGCCCGCCGCGGTTCCGCCGAGGAGCCCGACGCCCGCGCCCACCGCGGCGCCGGTCCCCGGGTTCTTCGCGGCCGCGCCGATCACCGCGCCGGCGGCCGCGCCGAGCACCGTGCCGATGACCGCGCCGCCGACCGTGTTGTCGTGCGTCGCCTGGCGCGTCGTCATGCCGGTCTGCTGCATCGCCCACTGACGGCAGACGGCGTCGTCGCCCTGGAACTGCTCGAAGTTCTTCCCGCTGCCCGGCAGCACCATGACGCTGGGCCCCGTGGGCACCGTCGCGCACGCGGTCATCAAGAGCGCGGCCGCGACGGGAAGGACGAGCGGTCTCCGCATCATGCTGGGGCTCCTCTCTACTGAGGCCGCGGCGGAACCTTGACCCATGGCTCCGGACACGTTGGAACGCTCGGGTAATAGCCCTGGGCGCTCTGGCAGTAGTACCAGTAGGCCTGCGGCGCCGGGGGTGGAGGCGGCGGCGGCGCCTCTTGCTGGACGTACACCGGAGGCGTCTGGACGATGACGGCCGGCGGAGCGTAGACGTAGTGCGGCGGTGGATAGTACCAGTACGGCGGTGGG
>DATFVL010000037.1 GCA_035260325.1 Candidatus Methylomirabilota bacterium
CGATGCGCTCCGCCTCGGCCGCGCCCACGGGCCTGCCCGTGAGGATCAGGTCGAGCGCCCGGCTCATGCCGATTAGCCGTGCGAGCCTGATCGTCCCGCCGTCGACGAGCGGCACGCCCCACCGGCGGCAGAAGACGCCGAAGGTCGCGGTGTCCTCCATCACGCGGAGATCGCACCAGAGCGCCAGCTCGAGGCCGCCCGCGACGGCGTAGCCCGAGACGGCGGCGAGCACGGGCTTGCCGAGCCGCATCCGCGACGGGCCCATCGGCCCCTCGCCGTAGGGGCGGGGGTATCTCCGCGGAGCCGCGGCGGCGGCCTTCAGGTCGAAGCCCGCGCAGAACGTGCCGCCGGCGCCCCAGAACACGGCGACGCGCGCCGCGCCGTCACGCTCGAACTCGCGGAATGCGGCTCGCAGCGCGGTCGCGGTGGGCGGGTCCACGGCGTTGCGCCGGTCGGGGCGGTCGAGGATGATCGTCGTCACCGGGCCGTTCGTCTCGCGTCGCACCGCCGGTCGCTCCATGGCTTGCGTCCTCCCCGGCGCTCATGGTACACATCCGTCGTCCCTGCGCTGCACGTGATGCCGGAGGGAAGTTTCAACCTCGGGCATACAACGGGAGCTGTGAAAGAGGGTGGTGCGCAAGCCCCTCTCGAAGGGGAAGCCTGAAGCCCTCCGAATAACGGCGCCCACCTGGTCATACCAGGTTCGAAACACCGTCGGCACACGGCAGAGGCGGGGATTTGACTCCTCCGCTTCGCGCCGCCTATACTGCTGAAATGCAAGAAGTTTGGTTCAGCCTCGACGCGATCTTCGCCATCCTCGGCCTCGTCGTCGGCTTCGTCCTGCACAAGTGGTTCAGCGAGCGGAAGGTCGGCGAGGCCCAGAGCCGGGCCGACACGCTCATCAGGGACGCCGAGCGCGACGCCGAGAACCGCAGGAAGGCGGCGGACCTCGCCGCCCAGGAGTCCGCCCTCAAGGCGCGCATGGCCGTGGACGAGGAGACGCGGCGGCGCGAGCGCGACTTCCAGCAGACCGAGCAGCGCATCCTCGCGAAGGAGGAGGAGCTCGCCCGGAAGCTCGACCAGCTCGAGCGGCGCCTGAACGAGTCGGCCGGCAAGGAGCGCGACCTCGGCAGCCGCGAGCGGGCGCTCGGCGAGAAGGAGAGCCGCCTGGCGAGCGCGGTCGAGGAGCAGAAGCGCAAGCTCGAGACGATCGCCGGGCTCACGGCCGAGGAGGCCAAGCGCCAGCTCCTCGCGCAGGTCGCCGAGGAGGCGCGGCGCGAGGCGCAGCTCCTCGCCATGCGGCTCGAGGAGGAGGCGCGCGAGACCGCCGACGTGAAGGCCAGGGAGGTCCTCGCGACGACCATCCAGCGCCTGGCGCCCGACTACACGGTCGAGACCGCGGTCTCGGTCGTGGACCTGCCGTCGGACGACATGAAGGGGCGGATCATCGGCCGCGAGGGGCGCAACATCCGCGCGCTCGAGCTCCTCACGGGGGTGGACCTCATCGTGGACGACACGCCCGAGGCGGTGCTGATCTCCGCCTACGACCCCTACCGCCGCGAGATCGCGCGCCGCGCGCTCCAGATCCTGGTCGCCGACGGCCGCATCCACCCGGCGCGCATCGAGGAGGTCGTCGAGAAGGTCAAGAAGGAGATGGAACAGCACCTGAAGGAGGAGGGCGAGAAGGCCTGCTTCGAGGTCGGGGTGCACGGGCTGCACCCGGAGCTGGTCAAGCTGGTGGGCCGCATGAAGTTCCGGACCTCGTACGGCCAGAACTGCCTGCAGCACTCGAAGGAAGTCGCCTGGCTCGCGGGGATGATGGCGGCCGAGATCAAGGCGGACGTGAAGCTCGCCAAGCGCATGGGGCTCCTCCACGACATCGGCAAGGCCCTGACCCACGAGCAGGAGGGCAGCCACCCGGAGCTCTCGCTCCAGGTGCTGACCAAGTACAACGAGTCGCCCGCGGTCATCAACGCGGCGCTCTGCGGCCACGAGAACGTCGAGCCCGAGACGGTCGAGGCGGTGCTGGTCGAGGCGGCCGACGGCATCTCGGCGGCGCGGCCGGGCGCCCGGCGCGACGTGCTCGAGTCCTACATCAAGCGCCTGGCGAAGCTCGAGGAGATCGCGATGTCCTACAAGGGCGTCGAGATGTGCTACGCGATCCAGGCCGGGCGCGAGCTGCGCGTGCTGACCAAGGCCGACATCGTCTCCGACCTCGACGCCCACCAGCTCGCCAAGGACATCAGCAAGCGCATCGAGGCCGAGATGCAGTACCCCGGGCACATCAAGGTGGTGGTCATCCGCGAGACGCGCGCCGTCGAAGTGGCGAAGTAACCCATGAACATTCTGATGGTCGGGGACGTCTACGGCGAGCCCGGGCGCCAGGCGATCGCGAAGCTCCTGCCGCGGCTCCGCCGCGAGCACGCGATCGATTTCGCCGTCGTCAACGTCGAGAACGCCGCGGGCGGCTTCGGCGTCACCGCGCCGATCGCGCGCCAGATCCTCGAGGCCGGCGCCGACGTGATGACCTCCGGCAACCACATCTGGGACAAGAAGGAGATCGTCGAGTACATCACGAAGGAGAACCTGCTCCTCCGGCCCGCGAACTTCCCCGCGGGGACGCCGGGCGTCGGCCACGTCAGCGTGAAGTGCGGCCCCCACCGGATCGCGGTGGTGAACCTCATGGGGCGCGTCTTCATGCTCCCCATCGACTGCCCGTTCCGGCGGGCCGACGAGATCCTGCCCGAGCTCCGGAAGGAGACGCCGATCATCCTCGTGGACATGCACGCCGAGGCGACGAGCGAGTCGCTCGCGATGGGCTGGTACCTCGACGGGCGCGTGAGCGCCGTCGTCGGCACCCACCGCCACGTGCAGACGGCGGACGAGCGGGTGCTCCCCGGCGGCACCGCCTACATCACCGACCTCGGCCTCACGGGGCCGACCGACGGCGTCATCGGCGTGGACCGCGACCAGATCATCCAGCGCTTCCTCAACCAGATGCCGATCCGCTTCGAGACCGCCAAGGGCCCCGCGGCCCTGCAGGGCGCCGTCATCGCCGTCGACCCGGAGACGGGTCGCGCCTCGGAGATCCGCCGCCTTCGCGTCCCCGCATGAGCTGCGAGCGCGCGTGATCCTCGACGGCAAGGCGGTCGCGCAGAAGGTCCTCGGCGAGGTCAAGGCGGGCGTCGAGCGCCTGCGCGGGGCCACCGGCGTCACGCCGACGCTCGCGGTCGTGCTGGTCGGCGACTTCCCGCCGTCGAAGATCTACGTCGCGAACAAGATGAAGGCGTCCGACGCCGTCGGCATCGCGACGCGCGACCACGTCCACCCCGAGGGGCTCTCCCGGGAGCGGCTGCTGGCGCTCCTGCGACGGCTCAACGACGACCCCGCGGTCCACGCCATCCTGCTCCAGCTGCCGCTGCCGGAGGGGCTCGACGAGGACGAGGCGATCCGGGCGATCGCTCCCGCAAAGGACGTGGACGGCCTCCACCCGGAGAACCTGGGCCAGCTCCTCGCCGGGGCGCCGACGGTCGTGCCGTGCACGCCCGCGGGCTGCCTGGAGATCCTCGACCACTATGGCGCGAAGCTCGAGGGCAAGGAGGCGGTCGTGGTCGGCCGCTCGCGCCTGGTCGGCAAGCCCCTGGCCCAGCTCCTCCTCGCCCGCCACGCGACGGTCACGACGTGCCACACGCGCACGCGGGACCTCGCCGCGCACACGCGGCGCGCCGACGTCCTCTGCGTCGCCGCGGGGCGCGCGCGGATGATCACGGGCGACATGGTGAAGGAGGGGGCCTGGGTCATCGACGTCGGCATGAACCGGCTCGAGACGGGCAAGCTCGCGGGCGACGTGGACTTCGACTCCGCCGCGAAGCGCGCCGAGGCGATCACGCCGGTGCCCGGCGGCGTCGGGCCGATGACGGTCGCGATGCTCCTGAAGAACACGCTCGCCGCGGCCGGCCGCCAGCTCGGTCAACGATGACCGGGGAGCGCGCGGTCCTCACCGTCGCGGAGCTGACGGAGCGGCTCCGCGCGACGCTTGAGGAGCGCTTCCCGGCCGTCTGGGTCGAGGGCGAGATCTCGAACTTCCGTCTCTACGGCTCGGGCCACGCCTACTTCACGCTAAAGGACGCCGAGGCGCAGCTCCGCTGCGTGCTCTTCAGGAATCGCGGGCGGCGGATCAAGTTCGAGCCCGCCGACGGTCTCCACGTCATGGCGTTCGGCTCGATCGAGGTCTACGCCCAGCGCGGCGAGTACCAGCTGGTCGTCGAGCTGCTCGAGCCCAAGGGGCTCGGCGCGCTTCAGCTCGCGTTCGAGCAGCTGAAGCAGCGCCTGCACGCCGAGGGCCTGTTCGAGCAGGCCCGCAAGCGGGAGCTGCCTCGGTTCCCGAAGAAGATCGGGATCGTCACCTCGCCGAGCGGGGCGGCGATCCGCGATATGCTCCGCGTGATCGGCCGGCGCTTCGGCGAACTCCACATCGTCATCGCGCCCTGCCGCGTGCAGGGGGAGGGCGCCGCGGAGGAGGTCGCCCAGGGGCTCCGCGACCTGAACGCCCTCGGCGACGTGGACGTCATCATCGTCGGGCGCGGCGGCGGCTCGCTCGAGGACCTCTGGGCCTTCAACGAGGAGACCGTCGCCCGGGCGATCGCCGCCTCGAAGGCGCCCGTGGTCTCGGCGGTCGGCCACGAGGTGGACTTCACGATCGCCGACTTCGTCGCCGACCTGCGCGCGCCGACGCCGTCGGCCGCCGCGGAGCTGGTCGTGCGCGAGAAGCAGGCGGTGGTGGGGGCGCTGGTCGAGCTGCGCGAGCGGCTCGAGCGCGCGGCGGCCCGTCCGCTCAGGGACCTCGAGCGGCGCGTGGACGACGTCACGCTGCGCCTCCGCCGCGGGATGCACGCCGAGTGGCGCCACGGCGCCCACCGGGTCGAGCTGGCCACGGCGGCGCTCCACGCGTCGAGCCCGGTCGCGCGCGTGACGCACGGCCGTCACCGCCTCGAGCGCCTCGAGGGCCGCCTCCGGAACGAGATCCGCCACGCCCTCGCGCGCTCGCGCCACCGCCTGGGCGAGGCCGTCGGCCGGCTCGACTCGCTCTCGCCGCTCGGCGTGCTCGGCCGGGGCTACAGCCTCACGCGGACCGCAGAGGGCCGGATCGTGCGCAGCGCCCGGCAGGTGACGGCGGGCGACGACGTCAGCGTGCTGCTCCACGAGGGCACGCTCGAGTGCCGCGTGTCGGCGGCGAAGGAGCGCGATGACCGACCTCGCGTTTGAGGACTCGCTCGCGCGCCTCGAGCAGATCGTGAGCCAGCTCGAGGGAGGCAACCTCCCGCTCGAGCAGTCGCTCAAGGTCTTCGAGGAGGGGATCGCCCTCGCGCGGCACTGCGCCAAGTATCTCGAGGACGCGGAGCGGCGCATCGAGGTCCTCACCAAGGACGAGGGCGGCGCCCTCGGCACCAAGCCCTTCGCCTGGGAGCCCGAAGGAGAGGCGTGAGCTTCGATCTCCAGGCCTACCTCGCGGAGCGACGGGCCCTCGTGGACCAGGCCCTCGAGAAGTTCCTGCCGCCCGAGGACGCGCCGCCGCCGAGCGTGCACCGCGCCATGCGCTACAGCGTGCTGGCCGGCGGCAAGCGCCTCCGGCCGATCCTCGTGATCGCCGGGGCCGAGGCCGTCGGCGGCGCGCCCGACGCGGTCCTGCCGACCGCGTGCGCGCTCGAGCTGATCCACACCTACTCGCTGATCCACGACGACCTGCCGGCGATGGACGACGACGACTATCGCCGCGGGCGGCTCACCAGCCACAAGGTCTTCGGCGAGGCGATCGCGATCCTCGCCGGCGACGCGCTGCTGACGCTCGCGTTCCAGCTCGTCGCGGACAACGCGGCGCTCGTCCCGGACCCGCGGGTGCTCCGCGACGTCGTCGCCGAGATCGCGGGCGCCGCCGGCACGTTCGGGATGGTCGGCGGCCAGGTGGTGGACATCGAGTCGGAGGGGAAGACGGTCAGCGCGGCGACGCTCGAGTACATCCACCGGCACAAGACGGCGGCGCTCCTCCGCGCCTCCCTCCGCGTCGGCGCGCTCCTGGGCGGCGGCGACGCGCGCGCGGTCCAGGCGATCAGCGAGGCGGGGGGCGACCTCGGCCTCGCCTTCCAGATCGTGGACGACATCCTCGACGTGGAGGGGAGCCTCGCGGAGCTCGGCAAGACGGCCGGCAGCGACGAGCGCAAGCGGAAGGCGACCTACCCCGCGCTCCACGGCCTCGACGCCTCGCGGCGGCAGGCACGGCTCCTGGTCGAGCGGGTGAAGGAGCGGCTCGGCGCGTTCGGCGCGCGCGCGGTCCCGCTCCGCGCGCTCGCCGACTACGTCGTCGAGAGGAAGAACTAGCGTGTCCGCGATCTCCGGCGTCTACGCGCGCGAGATCCTCGACTCGCGCGGCAATCCGACGGTCGAGGTCGAGGTGCAGCTCGAGTCCGGCTCGTGGGGGCGCGCGGCGGTGCCGTCCGGCGCCAGCACCGGCAAGCGCGAGGCGGTCGAGCTGCGCGACGGCGACAAGCAGCGCTACGGCGGCAAGGGCGTCCGCCAGGCCGTGCGCACCGTCGAGGAGACGATCGCCCCGGAGATCGAGGGGCTGGAGGCCTCCGAGCAGGCCGGCATCGACCAGGCGCTCCTCGAGCTCGACGGCACGCCGAACAAGTCGGGGCTCGGCGCCAACGCGATCCTGGGCGTGTCGCTCGCCGTCGCGCGCGCCGCCGCGGACGACGCGGGGCTGCCGCTCTACGCCTACCTCGGCGGCGTCGGCGGCCGGCTCATGCCGGTGCCGATGATCAACGTGCTCAACGGCGGCGCCCACGCCGACAACGGCCTCGACTTCCAGGAGTTCATGCTCGTGCCCGCGGGCGCCGACAGCTTCTCGACGGCGCTCCGGATGGGCGCCGAGGTCTTCCACACGCTCAAGGCGCTGCTCAAGGAGAAGGGGCTCGCGACGGGCGTCGGCGACGAGGGCGGCTTCGCCCCGGCGCTCACGAACAACACGGTGGCCCTCGACCTCCTCGTCGCCGCGATCGAGCGCGCGGGCTACCGCGCGGGCGAGGACGTCATGCTGGCGCTCGACCCCGCGGCGAGCGAGTTCGCCGAGACGGGCGGCCGCTACCGGCTGCGCCGCGAGGGCGTCACGCTCTCGAGCGAGGAGATGATCGCGCGCTACGCGGCGCTCGTGGACCGCTACCCGATCGTCTCCATCGAGGACGGCCTGGGCGAGGACGACGTCGCGGGCTGGGGCGCGCTCACGCGCACGCTCGGCAAGCGCGTCCAGCTCGTCGGCGACGACCTCTTCGTCACCAGCCCCGCGATCATCCAGCAGGGGATCAAGAACGGGCTCGCCAACGCCGTGCTCGTCAAGGTGAACCAGGTCGGCACGCTCACCGAGACGCTCGAGGCGGTCGAGCTCGCCAAGCGCGCGGGCTACGGCACGGTCATCTCCCACCGCTCGGGCGAGACCGAGGACACCTTCGTCGCCGACCTCGCCGTCGCCGTGAACGCGGGCCAGATCAAGACGGGCTCGGTCTCGCGCGGCGAGCGGACGGCCAAGTACAACCAGCTCCTCCGGATCGAGGAAGAGCTCGGCAACGCCGCGTCCTGGCCGGGGCGCTCCTTCTACACGCGCGTGGCCCGGTGAGCCCGCCCGGCGTTTCCGCGGGCCGCCCCGTGCCGCGGCGCGAGCGCCTGGGCATGGCGGCGGTGCTCCTCCTCGCCGCCGGCCTCGCGGTCTTCGGTGTCCGCGAGTCGTTCCGCGTGTGGCACATGCGACAGGAGATCCGCACCCTCGAGCGCACGACGCAGGACCTCGCCGGCCGGCAGAAGCAGCTCGAGGCCGAGGCCGCCCGCCTCCGGACCGACCCGGGCTACATCGAGAAGCTCGCGCGCGAGGAGATGGGCATGGTGCGCGAGGGCGACCGCGTTCTGAAGTTCCCCTCCCAGCAGCCGCCCCGCTGACCCACGCCCCCGTGGACGCGTTCGCGCAGTGGTTCTGGGGCACCGGCGGCTTCTGGCTCGCCGCGTTCTGGGCGGCGCTCGTCGTCAACGGCCGCGCCGTGGTGAAGCTGCTCCTCGACTGGAAGGGCATGGCGACGACGGTCCGCTTCGTCGAGGACGCGTACGCGCGGCTCGACGCGCTCCCCGACGAGGCCCGCCTCGAGCGCGACCCGGCGGCGCCCGTCTTCGTCCACCTGGTCCCCGCCTTCCAGGAGCCCGGGATCGCGGCGACGCTCCAGGCGCTGCTGGAGGCGCGCTACCCGCACGGCAAGCTCCACGTCGTCGTCGCGGTGAAGGAGGCCGAGGAGCAGGCGCCGCATCCGGCGATGGGCGTCTCCACGGGCGAGCTCGTGCGCCGCTTCCGCGAGGGCCTCCCGCCGTGGCAGCAGAAGCGGCTCTCGCTCGTCGCGCTGCCGGGCGAGGGGCGGAAGGCCGCCCAGCTCAACTGGGCGCTCCGCCCCGAGGTGCTCCGCGGGCTCCTCGGCGGCCGCCACGACCCCGCGCGCATCTACGTGGGCGTGAGCGACGCCGACTCGATCCCGGACCCGAACACGCACCGCTGGATCGCCGGCGAGGTGCTTGCGGGGCGGGGGAGCCTCGCCTACCAGGGCGTGACGCTCTCCCTCGCCAACTTCGACCGGCTCGACGCGCGCGGCCGCGTGTGCGCGATCCAGCAGTCGTCCATCTTCACCCGCGTCTCGATCGCGCGGCTCATCGGCGAGCGCCGGCGCGTCGCCTGGTTCGCGCACCTCCGCGCGCGGGCGCCGCGGCTCGCGCGCCTCGCGCGGCCGGCGTTCGACCTCGGCTTCCGCCGCTCGCAGATCTGTCTCGGCCACCACGAGTTCGCGCGCCTGGACACGCTCGAGGCCCTCGGCCTGTTCCCGACCGCCGGCGCGACCGAGGACTCCACCCTCGGCTACGCCCTCGGCGCCGAGGGAATTCTCATCGCCGCGCTGCCGCTCGTCGAGCTGGTGGACCTGCCCGAGACGAAGGAGAAGCTGATCCGCCAGAACGCGCGCTGGTACAAGGGCGTGCTCGACGACGTGCGCTTCCTCGCCGCGACGTGGCGGCGGCACCCGAGCGCCTTCAACCTCGCCCAGCTCTGCCGCCACGTGGGCAACAAGGTCGTCGAGTGGCCCGTCGCCGCCGTGCTCTATCCGACGGTCGGCTTCCTCGGCTGGCACCTCGCGTACCGCTTCGCGGCGCACCCCGTGTGGTTCGTGCTCGGCGTCGCGCTGCCCTCCGTCTCGCTTGGCCTCAGCGTCTGGGTCGGCGGCATCGTCACGCAGGAGCTGATCGAGAGCCTGACGCCCTACTTCCCGCGGCCCGTGAGCGTGGCGCGCACCACGCTGCGCGCGAAGTTCTGGGGGACGTTCCGGTGCCAGACGTACTGGCTCCTCACGACGCGCGGCGCCTGGCGCGTCCTCTGGGCGCTCGCGCGGACGGGGCGCTTCGAGCCGGCGAAGACGGACCGCGTCGCGCGCGCCGCGTAGGCTTGACAGAGGCCCGAGGGAGATCGAGACTATCGGCAATAACCTCCCCACATTTCCTGGGCAACCAGGACGGTGGGAGCTTCGCCCCCGGCGTTCTGCAGAACGCCGGGGGTTCTTCTTGTCTGTTCCCCCGCGCGTCGCCGTCTTCATTGACGGAGCAAATGTCTATCAGGCCTTCACGGTCGCATTCGGCTCGGCGAGGTACGCGCCAGCGCGATTGGCCGTCGAACTCGCGGCGGGTAGGCCGCTCGTCCGGACTGGGTTCTACATCGCCGCAGTCCCGCAGGATATGGACGCGCACCTCTATGCCGGTCAACAGAGGTTCTTGGCGCGTCTCCAGACTGAGCCGGGACTCACGGTGTGGACCGGGCGGATGGCGCGGAGCGGCGGTCGATGGTACGAAAGGGCGTGGACGTGAAGATCGCCACCGACATGGTGGCTCTCGCCTACGCTGGTGAGTATGATGTGGCCATTCTGGTCAGCGGCGACGGGGACCTGGCCCCGGCAGTCCACGAGGTTCGCCGGCTCGGCCGGCGGGTCGAGAACGCGATGACTCGAGCACGCAGATCCTGGCACCTCGGTCGGGAGAGCTCGTCGTTCAGGCTGATCGATCGCGCGCTCTTCGATCGGGCGCGCGTCGCCGTGGAGACCTGAGCGATGCCCGGGAGCTACTGGCAGGCAGCACTCGACCGGATGCTGAAGCGCGTGGACGTGATGGGCC
>DATFVL010000038.1 GCA_035260325.1 Candidatus Methylomirabilota bacterium
GAGGACGCCGTGCGCGCGCCGCCGCTCGCGCACCGCCGCCTCGGTCGTCCCCGTGAGCTCGGCGATCCGCCGGTCGGCGAAGCCGAGCTGCTTCGCCTTGCGGAGGACCGTGGGATCCGACAGCCCGGCGCGCGTGATCTCGGGCTCGTAGGCGACGATCTCGCGGATCCCCTCGAGGAACCAGCGGTCGATCTTCGTGAGCGCGTGGATCTCCGGCGTCCCGAGGCCGGCGCGGTAGGCCTCGCCGATCGCGAAGATCCGGTCGGGGTTGGGCACGCGCAGCAGCCGGCGCAACTCCTCGTCGTCCACCGGACGGCCGAGCGTCAGGCCGAAGCGGTCCTGCTCCAGCGACCGGATGGATTTCTGCAGGGCCTCCTTGAACGTGCGCCCGATGGCCATGACTTCCCCGACCGATTTCATCTGGGTGGTGAGCGTGCTGTCGGCCTCGGGGAATTTTTCGAAGGCCCAGCGGGGGAACTTGACGACGCAATAATCGATCGCCGGCTCGAACGAGGCCGGCGTCTCGCGCGTGATGTCGTTCCTGATCTCGTCGAGCGTGTAGCCGACCGCGAGCTTCGCCGCGATCTTGGCGATCGGGAAGCCCGTCGCCTTCGACGCGAGCGCCGAGGAGCGGGAGACGCGCGGGTTCATCTCGATGACGACCAGACGCCCATCGTCGGGGTTCACGGCGAACTGGATGTTCGAGCCGCCCGTCTCGACGCCGATCTCGCGGATGATCGCGATCGCGGCGTCGCGCATGAGCTGGTACTCCTTGTCGGTCAGGGTTTGAGCGGGAGCGACGGTGATCGAATCCCCGGTGTGAACACCCATAGGATCGACGTTTTCGATCGAGCAAATGACGACGACGTTATCGGCCAGGTCGCGCATCACCTCGAGCTCGAACTCCTTCCAGCCGATCACCGACTCCTCGACGAGCACGGTGCCGACGGGCGACATCTGGAGGCCCCAGCGGACGGCCTCCTCGAGCTCCTCCGGGTTGTAGGCGATCGAGCCGCCCGTGCCGCCGAGCGTGAACGAGGGGCGGATGATCGCGGGGTAGCCGACCCGGCGGGCGATCGCGCGCGCCTCCTCGAGGCTGCGCGCGTAGCCGGAGCGCGGGAGCGCCAGGCCGATGCGCTCCATCGCCTCCTTGAAGAGCTGGCGGTCCTCGGCCTTCTTGATCGCGGGGAGCTTGGCGCCGATCAGCTCGACGCCGAAGCGCTCGAGCGTGCCGTCCTCGGCGAGCGCGACGGCGAGGTTCAGCCCCGTCTGGCCGCCGAGCGTCGGGAGGAGCGCCTGGGGCCGCTCGCGCGCGATGATCTTTGCGACGAACTCGGGCGTGAGCGGCTCGACGTAGGTGCGGTGGGCCAGCTCCGGATCGGTCATGATCGTGGCCGGGTTCGAGTTGACCAGGACGACCTCGAACCCCTCCTCGCGGAGCGCCTTGACGGCCTGCGTGCCCGAGTAGTCGAACTCGCACGCCTGGCCGATGACGATCGGCCCCGAGCCGATGATCAGGATGCGGGTGAGGTCGGTGCGCTTCGGCATCCCGTTGAGGCGCTACTCCTCGACCAGCCCGTACACGATCGAGGTCTCCGGCTTGGCCTCCTCGCGGCGGTAGAGCACGTCGTCGATCCGGCCGCTGCCGATCCAGACGACCTCGCCGTTCCCCCAGAGCTGCTCGCCGAGGACGCTCATCCGCTTGTCCACGCGCTCGCGGATCGCGTGGGCCTCGAGCGAGGCGTCGCTCTGGGAGGTGAAGGACGTCCACTCGGGCTTCTGGCCGGCTCCCTCGGTCTTGCGGTACGAGATCAAATACTTGGGCATGACGCGGCTCAGCCTCCCTTCCGTGACATGAGCTGTGTGAAGCGATGGAACAGGTAGTTCGCGTCGTGCGGGCCCGGCGACGCCTCCGGATGGTACTGCACGGAGAACGCGGGCCACTCGCGATGGCGGAGCCCCTCGCACGTGCCGTCGTTCAGGTTGACGTGCGTCGGCTCCCAGCCGTGGGGCTCGGCGGACGCCGGGTCCACGGCGAACCCGTGGTTCTGCGACGTGATCGCGACCTTCGCCGTGGCGAGGTCCTTCACCGGATGGTTGGCGCCGTGGTGGCCGAACTTGAGCTTGTAGGTGCTGCCGCCGCCGGCGAGCCCCATGATCTGGTGGCCGAGGCAGATGCCGAAGACCGGCAGGCGCCCGAGCAGCGTGCGCACCGAGTCGATCAGGTACGGCACGCCCTCCGGATCGCCGGGGCCGTTCGAGAGGAACACGCCGTCGGGCTTCCGCTCGAGGACGGCGGCCGCCGGCGTCGACGCGGGCACCACGGTGACGTCGCAACCCGCCATACGGAGTTGACGGAGGATGTTCCACTTTATTCCGCAGTCGTAGGCGACGACCGTGAAGCGCGGGGCGGGCGGCGCCACGTAGCCGCGCGCGAGCTCCCAGCCGCCCTCGCTCCAGCCGTAGGCCTCGGCGGCCGTCACCTCCGCGACGAGGTCGCGGCCGACGAGCCCCGGCAGCGCGCGCGCCCGCGCCAGGAGCTCCGCGGGGTCGTGAGCGACCGACGAGACGATCCCGTCCTGGGCGCCGTGGTCCCGGAGGTGACGCGTGAGCGCGCGCGTGTCGATCCCCTGGATGCCGACGATGCCGTGGCGGCGCAGGTAGTCGTCGAGGCTCGCGCCGGCGCGGAAGTTCGACGCGACGGGCGACGCCTCTTTGACGATGAAGCCGTTCACCCACGGCTTCCGCGACTCGACGTCCTCCTCGTTGATGCCGTAGTTGCCGATGAGCGGGTACGTCATCGCGACGATCTGCCCTCTGTACGACGGATCGGTGAGGATCTCCTGGTAGCCGGACATCGCTGTGTTGAAGATGACCTCGCCGGCCGTCTCGCCGCGCGCGCCGAGGGGCTCGCCCGTGAACGTGCGGCCGTCGCGCAGGACGAGGAACGCGCGCGTCACGGCCGGACGGCCTTCCCGCCGACGATCGTGAGCCACGGGGCGCCCGTGAGCATCCAGCCCGCGAAGGGCGTGTTCCGGCTCTTCGAGCGGAACTTGGCGGGGTCCACCGTCGTCTTGCGTTCGAGGTCCAGGATCGTCACGTCGGCCGGTGCGCCGGGGGCGAGGCTCCCGCCCGGCAGGTTGAGAAGCCTCGCGGGGTCGCGCGAGAGGCGTGAGACGAGCGTCGGGAGCGGGAGGAGCCCGGGCTTGACGAGCCGGTCGAGCAGCACCGCCACCGCCGTCTCGAGGCCCACGACGCCGAACGCGGCGTGGTCGAACTCGCCCTCCTTCTCGGCGAGCGCGTGGGGCGCGTGGTCGGTCGCCACGCAGTCGATCGTGCCGTCGGCGAGGGCCTCGACGAGCGTCTCGACGTCGCGCTTCGTCCGGAGCGGCGGCGCCATCTTGGTGTTCGGGTCGTAGCCGCGCACGGCCTCCTCGGTCAGCACCAGGTGGTGCGGCGTGACCTCGGCGGTCACGCGGACGCCGCGGGCCTTGCCGTCGCGGACGAGGCGGACGGCGCCCGCGGTCGAGAGGTGGGCGATGTGGATGTGGGCGCCCGTCAGCTCGGCGAGGAGGATGTCGCGCGCGACCATCACGTCCTCGGCCGCCGCCGGGGCGCCGGGCAGGCCGATCTCGGTCGAGACCACGCCCTCGTTCATCGTGAAGCCCCGGGAGAGGTACGTGTCCTCGGCGTGGCTCACGACGGGGACGCCGAAGGGCAGCGTGTACTCCATCGCGCGCCGGTAGAGATCCGCGTTCATCACGCACCGGCCGTCGTCGGAGAAGGCGACACAGCCCGCCTCGGCGAGCTCGGCCAGCTCGGCGAGCTCCTCGCCGTTGAGGTTCTTCGTGACCGCGCCGATCGGATGGACGCGGACGACGCCCTCGACCTTGGCCTTCGCCAGGATGTAGTCGGTGACGGCGCCGTTGTCGTTGACGGGGTGGGTGTTGGCCATGCAGGCGACCGCCGTGAAGCCGCCGGCCGCCGCCGCGCGCGTGCCGGTCGCGACCGTCTCCTTGTACTCGTGGCCGGGCTCGCGCAGGTGGACGTGGATGTCGATGAAGCCGGGGCAGACGACCTTGCCCGTGGCGTCGAGGACCTCGGCGCCGGGCGGCGCGGTCACGTTCTTCCCGACGCGCTCGATCTTCCCGTCGGCGATGAGCACGTCCTGGACGGCGTCCACGCCGTTCGCCGGGTCGATCACGCGCCCGTGCCTGATCAGGAGGCTCACGCCGCGGCCTCCCCCTTGCCGCCGGTGAGCAGCAGCAGCACGCCCATCCTCACCGCCACGCCTTTGGCGACCTGGTCCAGGATCACCGAGTACGGCCCGTCGGCGACCTCGGGCGACAGCTCGATGCCGCGGTTGACCGGGCCGGGGTGCATGATCAGCACGTCGGGGCGCGCGTGGCGGCCGAGCTTGTCGAGCGTGAGCCCCCAGAAGCGTGAGTACTCGCGGAGCGAGGGGATGAGCCCGGCCTGCATGCGCTCGTGCTGCAGGCGCAGCATCATGATCACGTCCACGTCGCGGATCGCGTCCTCGAGCCGGTAGGCGACCTTCACGCCGAGCTCCTGCACGAAGGGCGGGATGAGGGTCGGCGGCCCGGCGACCGTGACCGTCATGCCGAGCTTCCGCATGCCGTGGATATTCGAGCGCGCCACGCGGCTGTTCGTGATGTCGCCGACGATCGCGACGTGCAGGCCATCGAAGTGGCCCTTCTTCTCGCGGATGGTCAGCAGATCGAGGAGGGCCTGCGTGGGGTGCTCGTGGGCGCCGTCGCCCGCGTTCACGATGGAGCAGGGGAGCTCGCGCGCGAGCAGCTCGGCGGCGCCCGCCGACGAGTGGCGGACGACGACGACGTCCGGGCTCATCGCGGCGATGTTCTTCGCCGTATCGATGAAGCTCTCGCCCTTCGACGTGCTGGATCCGCTCGCCGAGAAGTTGACGACGTCGGCCGACAGCCATTTCCCCGCGATCTCGAAGGAGGTGCGCGTCCGGGTGGACGGCTCGTAGAAGAGGTTCACGATCGTCTTGCCGCGGAGGGCCGGCACCTTCTTGATCTCGCGCGTGGCGATCTCCTGGAGCGAGGCGGCGGTGTTCACCAGGAGCGTGATCTCACCCCCGTCGAGGTCGCGCATCGTCAAGAGGTCCTTCCGCGTCCAGCGCATGCTCAGGCCTCCTCGGGTTCTTCGATCACCACGCGGTCCTCGCCGTCGTGCTCGCGCAGGCGCACGGCTACGCTCTCGCGGCGCGACGTGGGCAGGTTCTTGCCGACGTAGTCGGGCCGGATCGGCAGCTCCCGGTGGCCGCGGTCGATGAGGGTCGCGAGCTGGATCGCCTGCGGGCGCCCGAGGTCGATGATCGCGTCGAGCGCCGCGCGGATCGTGCGGCCGGTGAAGAGGACGTCGTCCACCAGGATGACGGTCTTGCCCTTGATCGAGAACGGGATGTCGGTCCCGCGGATGACGGGCGTGCCGCGGATGCCGAGGTCGTCGCGGTAGAGCGTGATGTCGAGCGTGCCGACCGGCAGCGTGGCGCCGTCGATCTTGGCGATCTTCGCCGCCAGGCGGTGGGCGAGCGTGACGCCGCGCGTGCGGAGCCCCACGAACGCGAGCTGGGCGCCGCCGCCGTTCTTCTCGAGGATCTCGTGGGCGATACGGGTGAGCGCGCGGTCGAGCGCCGCCTCGTCGAGGACCTGCGCTTTCTCGCGGAACTTCGGTGCGGGCGTACTCATCTTCTCTCCTTGCGGACCTCTCGGGGCCCGCTTAAAGGAAAGGCGCGAACCAACCTCCGTCACTCTACACGCGGAGGTCCGTCGCTGTCAACTCGAGACGCCGCGGCCGCGCGCCACGCGCGCAGGAGGTCGAGCGCGAGGAAGGCGAGCGCGCCCAGCATCAGGAGCGCGCCGGCGCCGAACATGAGGCGCCCGATCAGCTCCGCGCGCTGGAGCAGGCCCGTCGTGCCGAGGAGGTAGTTCCAGTCGTGGATGAGCCCCTCGGCGAGGAGCGGCAGCGCCATCGCCCGGCCGTCGGCCGCGTAGACGGCGACGTCGGCGAGCGACTGGCCCGTCCAGAAGAGCGCGACCGCGGCGGAGGCGTACTGGCGCGTGCGGAGGAAGGCGCCGACGCAGATCGCGGGGATCAGCACCTGGTTCAGCGAGCCGCCGAGCACCGCGATGAACTGGCCGAAGAAGCCGAAGATCAGATGGCCCGCCTCGTGGAAGATGAGGTTCACGCCGTGGAGGAACGCGACGATCCCGCCCGGGCCGAGCGTCAGGCCCTGGCCGAAGACGCGGACGGTCACCCAGAGGAGGAGCGCCAGACCGACGGCGCGGCCGGCCACGCCGGCCATCAGTCGGCGAGCGTCGCGACGACCGGCACGTGGTCGGAGGGCTTCGGGCCCTTGCGCTCGTTGCGGTCGATCTCGACGGCGAGGCAGCGCGTGGCGAGCGGGGGCGTCAGGAGAATGTGGTCGATCCTGAGCCCCCAGCCGCGGTGGAACGCCCCCGCGCGGTAGTCCCACCAGGTGAAGAGCCCGCCCTCCTGGCGGTGGAGCCTGAGCGCGTCCTGGAGCCCCCAGCCCACGAGATCGTGGAACACGGCGCGCTCGGGGTCGCTGAACATGATCTGGCCGCGCCACTTCTCCGGGTCCCAGACGTCGCGGTCCTCCGGGGCGATGTTGAGGTCGCCGCAGAGCACGAGCGCTTCGTCGGGTTTCGCGGAAGCGTCGAGGAACGCGCGGAAGCGGCGATACCAGTCGAGCTTGTAGGCGTACTTCTCCGAGCCGACTTCCTGGCCGTTCGGCCCGTAGACGCTCATGACCTTGATGCCGGCGACGCGCGCCACGAGGAGCCGCCGGGGGGCGTCGTCGCCGTCCTCGGGAAGCCCACGCGCGACCGCCTCGGCGCCGGCGCGCGCGAGCACCGCGACGCCGTTGTAGGTCTGCTGGCCGGCGGCGAGCGCCGTGTAGCCGAGCCCCGCGAGCTCCGCGGACGGGAACTGGTCGTCGGTGACCTTCGTCTCCTGGAGGCACACGATGTCGGGCTGGCGCCGCTCGAGCCACGCCAGCAGCCGCGGCAGGCGGGTGCGGATCGAGTTCACGTTCCAGGTCGCGATCTTCACGCCGAAGAATGTAGCAGCGCGGGGAGGGTGGCTGCTAGAGTGGCGGCGGGAGGGGCGCATGGCCGACCGCTTCTCGACCCGCCTCCGCGGCGAGATGGCGCGCTGGATCCGCGACGGTCTCGTCACGGCGGAGCAGGGCGAGCGCATCCTCGCCCGCTATCCGGCCTCCGCCGCCTGGTTCACGCGCCCGATCGCGCTGTTCTCGCTGATCGGCGGCGCGCTGATCGCCGCGGGTGTCGCCCTCGTGATCGCCCACAACTGGGCGGAGCTCCACCGCTGGGTGAAGCTCGGCGGCGTCGTCGTCCTCATGGCGGGCGCCCACGGCGCGGGGCTGGCGGCGCGGGAGCGCGGCTACGCAAAGCTCTCGGAGGGCGTGCTCGTCATCGGCGGGAGCCTCCTCATGGTCGGCATCGCGCTGGTCGGCCAGATCTACAACCTCTCGGGCCGCCCCGCCGACGCGATCTTCATGTGGTGGGCGCTCCTGCTGCCCGCGGCGTACGCGCTCCCGTCCACCGCGCTGGTCGGGCTCGGCTGGGCCGGCGCGCTCGCCTGGTACTGGACGCTCGCATTCGACCGCACCTCGTGGCTCGGCGCCGAGCTCGCCGGGAACGCGGTCCTCCCGCCCGTCGGGTTCGGCGCCGTGGGGCTCATCCTCTTCGGGCTCGGCGTCCTGCACGGCGACGGCGGCTACCGCCGTGTGCGGCACCTCCTCGAGCAGCTCGGTCTCATCACGCTCGTCGGCGCGCTCCTGCCGCTCGGCTTCCTCTGGCGGGACCTCCACATGTCGTCCTCCACCGGTCGGTGGCCCGAGGCGGTGCCGTTCGTGCTCGTGCTCGCGCTCGCCGCGGTCGTCGCCGCGTCGTCCCGGCTCCCGCGCGACACGGCGAGCGCCCGCGCCGGCTTCGCCACCGTGCTCCTCGCCGTCCTCGTCTATCTCGTCGCGCTCACCGGCGCGGTCGGCGCGCGGGCATCGGGGGCCGTGTTCAGGGCGCTCGGCTACACCGACTGGGCGCTCAGCCTCGTCACCTCGCTCGCGCTCATCCTCTACGGCGCGCGCTGGGCCCGCCGGGCCTGGGTGAACTGGGGCGTCGTCTTCATCGGCGTCCACGCCCTCACCCGCTACTTCGACCTCTTCGGGACGATGCTCCAGACGAGCCTGCTCTTCTTCCTGACGGGCGCGTTCGTGCTGGCGCTCGGCTGGGTGCTCGAGAAGTTCCGGCGGCGGATGACCGCCCAGGCGGCGGCCCAGGGGAGCCGCGCGTGACGCGCCGCCGGCTCTTCGTCCTGCTCGTGGCGCTCCATGTCCTCGTCCTCGTCGGCTGGGTGGCGCGCCTCGAGTGGGCGCTCGCGCGGGGCGCGACGGTGCGCGTCGCGGTCCTCCAGCGCGATCCGCGCGACCTCCTGCGCGGGGACTACGTATGGCTCCAGTATCCGTTCTCGGAAATCCTGCTCTCGGACCTCCCCGGCGGGCGTCTGGAGGCCGGGGACCGCGTCTGGATCGCGCTCGCGCCGCGTGACGGCCTCTGGGAGATGGCGGCGTCGAGCGTGACACGCGCGGGCCTGCCGCTCGCTCCCGGCCAGCGCGTCCTCATGGGCAAGGTGAGCTATGCGGTCTACGTGAGGTCGGGGCCGGAGCGCGTCCGCGTGGAGTACGGGATCGAGCGTTACTACGTCCCCGAGGGCAAGGGCACGCCGCCGCAGGGAAAGATCGAGGCCGAGCTCGTGCTCACCGACGACGGCCGTCCGTTCCTCAGGCGGCTCTTCGTCGACGGCCGCCCGTACCCCTAGACGTCCGCGAGCGCCTCGAGGGCGCGCTCGAAGCACGCGCGCGGCGCCCGGACGATGCCCGCGCCCACCTGCCCGACGCCGGCCTTCCTCCCCGCGATACCCGTGTTGATGAGGGGCGCGATCCCCGTCTCGACCACGCGGCGCACGTCGATGCCCGCCGGGACGCCGCGCTCGTCGAGCGCCGGCACGCGGAAATGGGGATGCTCGTCGTGGCAGATCTCGCGGCTCTCTTCCGTCGCGGCCAGCGCCTCGGCCACGCCGCCCGCGCCGAGGAATCTCGCGACCGCGGGGGCGGCGGCCATCGCGCCGCCGCCGAGGCCGATCGTCTCGACGATCGCGCTGTCGCCCATGTCCGGGTTGGCGTCCTCGGGGCCGAACCCCGGGAGGTAGAGGCCGACGGGCATCTCGACGGGCGCCACGAACCAGCGCTCGCCGAGCCCCGAGACGCGGATCCCGAAGTCGGTCCCGTTCCGCGCCATGCTGGTCACGAGCGTGGAGTGCGGGACGCCGGCGGCGGGATCGGTCAGCGCCTTCCCCGCGGCCATGACGACGTTGAGACAGAACTGATCGTGCCCCGCGACGAACTCGGCCAGGCGCGCGACGGCGCCGTGCCGCTCGCCGGCGCGGGCGACGTGCGGCATCAGCGCGCGGGCGAGGAGGGCGGAGGCGGCGACGTTGCGCTGGTGCATCTCGTCGCCCATGCGGAGCGCCTGGGCCATGAGGGCCCGAAGGTCGATCCCGCCCGAGGCTCGCAGCGCCGCGCCGAGGAGCGGGCCCGCTTCCGTCGCGAGCCAGCGCAGGCGCGCGACGACCGACTCGTCGGTGGCGCCGTAGCGGAGGACGCGCCCCAGGCCCTCGTTGATCGTCGCGTGGGCGCGGTTGCCGTGGGCGCGGTTCTCGACGACGAACAGGGGCATCGATCCGGTGATGATCCCCGCCATCGGCCCGACGGCCTTCCAGTGGTGACAGGGCTCGAGCCGCACGTCGCCGCGCGCGATGAGCGCGCGCGCGGCGTCGTCGTTGGCGGCCCACCCCTCGTAGCGGATCGCGCACAGGATCGCGGCGCGCATGGGCTCGCACATCCGCGGCCACTCGATCGGCGGGCCCGCGTGGAGCACGACGCGCTCCGGGAGCGCGAGCGCCTCCCGGGCGGGGCGGCAGTCCACGAGGAACGGCAGCCCCCCGACGAGCAGCTCGAAGGCGCGCACGTTCGCCTGGTGGATCTGCTCGCCCCGAGTCTCGAGCCGCTCGAGCAGCGCCGCGAGGCGCGCGTCGCCATCGGCGGGCGGCCGCCAGTCGACGTGGGCGACCGGCACCCCGAGGCCGGCGAGCGTCTCGGCGAAGAGCTCGAGCCCGAGGTTGACCACGCGTGGTCCCGCGCCGAGGAGCGGCGCCGTCATCGCGCGCGCTCCGCGGCGATGAGCGCGGCGAGGCGCGCGGCCTGGGCGTTCGACGGCATGACGATGACACCGGCGGCCGTGAGGGCCGCGGCCTGGGCCGAGAGCCGCTGCCGGTCGCCCTCGGTGCCGCAGACGCTCGCGACGACGGCGAGGTGGCGGCCCGCCGACTCGGCGGCCGCGCGCGCCCACCGGATCGCCGGGAGGATCTCGCCCGCCGGGTCGTGGTGCGCGCCGTAGCCGAGGACGA
Organism: Candidatus Methylomirabilota bacterium; assembly: GCA_035260325.1. Taxonomy (NCBI): domain Bacteria; phylum Methylomirabilota (SeqCode); species Candidatus Methylomirabilota bacterium. The sequence continues at coordinate 10,555 of DATFVL010000038.1, forward strand.
CGTCGAGGAGCAGCACCGCCGTCTCGGGATCGGCGGCTTCCTTCTCGATCCACTCCCGCCGCACGGTGCCGTCGATCATCGGATGGGGCCGGCCGACGGTGAACACGTCCTCGCCGAGGTCCACCACGCGGTGCGCCTTGCCGCCGCCGGTCACTGCCGGGGCGACGTCGGCCAGGCGCCCGCGCAGGAGCCCGATCGCCTCGTAGGCGAGCGTGCCGCCAGCATAGACGCCGCGGACGAAGCGCTGGTTGGCCCGCATGGGGAGCAGGGCATCCTCGACGAGCCGCGCGATCTCGGCGGCCGGCGCGGCGAACTCCACGGGCGCGGGCTTCGCCCCGCGGGCGAGGGCGACGGCGGCGAGCGCGGCGTCCTCGAGTGTCGCCGCGGCGTGCCAGGGTTCGCCGCCCGACGGCGCCGCGCCCATGAACGCGGCGACGCACGGCTTGCCGAGCTTCGCGATCCACTGGCGGAGCTTCGCGAGCGTCCTGGCGCCGGGCGGCTTGCCGACGACCGCGACCACGGCCGTGTCCGGGTCGGCGGCGAGCGCGGCGAGCGCCGCCTCGAGCGTGAGCCCGCCGACCTCGTCCGTGAGGTCGCGGCCGCCGACGCCGATCGCGTGCGAGATGCCCTCGCCCGCGGCGGCGACGTGGCAGGCGACCGCTTGGAGTCCCGTGCCCGAGGCCGCGGCGACGCCGATCCGCCCGCGCGGCACGGCGTTGGCGAAGCCGAGCGGCACGCCGCCGACGATCGCCGTGCCGCAGTCGGGCCCCAGCAAGAACAGGCCGCGCTCGCGCGCGAGCGTCTTCAGCTCCACCTCGGTGGCGACGGGCACATTGTCGCTGAAGAGCATGACGTGGAGGCCGGCGTGGAGCGCCTTCCGCGCCTCGGCGCCCGCGTAGGCGCCGGGCACCGAGACGAGGGCGAGCGTCGCGTCGGGCATCGCCCGGAGGGCGGTGGCCAGCGTCCGTGGGCGGGGCGCCGCGCCGGGCGCCGCGGCGGGGCGGCGCGCGGTGAGCGCCGCCTCGGCGGCGGCGCGCGCGGCCTCGGCCGCCTCGGCCGAGTCGGCGAGCACCGCGACGACCAGGTCGGTCGGCCCCGCGGCCTCGCCTTCCGCCGCGAGGAGGCCCGCGTCGCGGAGGAGCGCGCGGTTCTGCGGGGTGCCCATCATGACGGCCGCGCGCGCGACGCCGGGCACCGACTCCATGTCGCGCGTGAGGCGCATGAGCGTGACGGAGTCCTGGTAGAAGCTCCTCCGGACGAAGTTCCGCGCGGGCATGGCCGGTCCGCCGCCCGCCGTCACTTGGGCGGCGTGATGCCGTACGCCTTGATCTTCCGGTAGAGGTGGCTCCGCTCGATACCGAGCCGCTCGGCGGTACGCGTGATGTTCCAGTCGTTGGCGCGGAGCTCCGCGAGGATGTAGGCGCGCTCGAACGTGTCGCGCGCGTCCCGGAGCGTGCGCTCGCGTCCCTCCGCCGCGCCGGCGCCGGCCGCCCCCTCGGCCCGGAGGGGCGCCGGCAGGTCGTCGGCGCCGATCACGTCGCCCGGCGCCATGATGACCAGGCGCTCGACCATGTTGCGGAGCTCGCGCACGTTGCCCGGCCAGTCGTAGGCGAGGAAGTAGCCGAGCGCCTCGCCCGACACCGCCTTTGGCCGCTTGCCGTTCTCCGCGCAGTAGAGCGCGACGAAGTGGTCGACGAGCTTCGGGATGTCGTCCTTGCGGGCGCGGAGGGCCGGGACCTCGATCGGGATGACGTTGAGCCGGTAGTAGAGGTCCTCGCGGAAGCTCCCGGTGCGGATCAGCGCCGCCAGGTCGCGGTTGGAGGCCGCGATCACCCGGACGTCCACGCGGAGCGTGTCCTTGCCGCCGACGCGCTCGAACGCCTGCTCCTCCAGCGCGCGTAGCACCTTCGCCTGGGTCTTGAGGCTCATGTCGCCGATCTCGTCGAGGAAGAGCGTGCCGCCGTCGGCGAGCTCGAACTTCCCGCGCCGGCGGGCGAGCGCGCCCGTGAACGCGCCCTTCTCGTGGCCGAAGAGCTCCGACTCGATGAGCTCCTCCGGGATCGCCGCGCAGTTGACTTCGACGAACGGGCGCTCGTGGCGGGCCGACCGCGCGTGGATCTCGCGCGCCACCAGCTCCTTGCCGCTCCCGTTCTCGCCGCGGATCAGCACGCGCCCGGTCGTGGGCGCGGCGGTCGCGATGAGCTCGCGGAGCCGCCGCATCGGCTCGCTGTCGCCGATGATCTCCGCGCGCGCCTCGAGGCTCTCGCGGAGCGCGGCGTTCTCGCGCTCGAGGCGCCCGTGCTCGAGCGCGCGCGTGACCGTCAGGAGCGTCTTCTCGAGGGAGAGCGGCTTCTCGATGAAATCGTACGCGCCGAGGCGCGTCGCCTTCACGGCGGTCTCGATCGTCCCGTGGCCCGAGATCATCACGACGACGGCGTCGGGGTGCAGCCGCCGGACCTCGGCGAGCGTGTCGAGCCCGTCCATCCCCTCCATCCAGACGTCGAGGAACGTGAGGTCCGGCGCCTCGTCGGCCAGGACCCTGAGCGCGTCGGCGCCGCGGCCCACGACCGTGACGCGGTAGCCCTCGTCCTGGAGCACGCCGCGGAGGGAGGCGCGGATCGCGGGCTCGTCGTCGACGATCAGAATATGCTCGCCGGCCACGTCAGCCCTCGGCCCGGCGCCGCAGGCGCAGGCGCGCTGCCGCGCGCCAAATATGCTCCCCGGCCATCGTTGTCAGGCCTCGACCGGGGCGGGGGCGCGCGACACCGGCACCTCGACGATGAACCGGCTCCCGCGCGGCTCGTTGTCCTCGACGCGGATCGTGCCCCCGTGCTCGGTGACGATCTCGTGGACGATCGGGAGTCCGAGCCCCATCCCCGCCGTCTTCGTCGAGAAGTAGGGGAGGAAGAGTTTCTCCCTGTCCTCCGGCGGGATGCCGGGCCCGGTGTCGGCGACGATGATGCGCGCGTGGCCGATCTCGGGCAGGTGCGCGGTCTCGACGAGGACCTCGCCCCCGGCGCCGACCGCCTGCACCGCGTTGTCGACGAGGTTGAGGACCGCACGCTTGATGTGGTCGGGGTCCACCTCGAGGAGGGGCAGGTCGTCCGCGTGCCGCGTCGCGAGCCGGACCGCGGGGTGCGACTCGCGGTAGAGCGCCACCACGGCGTCGACGAGCGGGCGCACGTCGGTGGGCCGCGGCGCCAGCACCGGCATCCGCGCGAAGCGCGAGAACTCGTCCACGAGGCGCTTCAGGCCGTCCACCTCCTGGATGATCGTCTCGGTGCACTCGGTGACGAGCTGCTGCTCGTCGCGGGAGCCGCCCCGGAGCCGCCGCCGGAGCCGCTGGGCCGAGAGCTGGATGGGCGTGAGCGGGTTCTTGATCTCGTGCGCGATGCGCTGCGCGACCTCCCGCCACGCCGCGACCCGCTGGGCCTTCAAGAGCTCGGTGAGGTCGTCGAACACCACGACCGCGCCCGTGTACTCGCCCTCGGGCCCGCGGAGCGCGGTCGCCGAGGCGAGGAGCGCGAGCGTGGTACCGCCGCGGCGGAGCCGCAGCTCCTCCTCGATCGCGCCGCCCTTCGCGCGCGCGGCGCGCTGGACGAGCGTCACCACCTCGCGGAGGTCCCCGCCGACGAACACCTCCTCGAGCAGCTTGCCGACCACCGCCGGCTCGGCGAGGCCGAACATCCGCGCCGCGGCGCGGTTGATGGTCGTGAGCCGCCCGAGCGGGTCGAAGGACACGACGCCGGTCGTGATGGCCTCGAGGACGGTCTCGATGTAGCGCCGGCGGTCCTCGAGCTCGGTGTGCTTGTCGGAGAGGTCGAGGTAGGCCTCCTCGAGCCGCTTCTTCGACTCGGCGAGGTCGTCGGTCATGCGGTTGAACGACTGGACGAGGACGCCGATCTCGTCGTCGGCCCGCGCCTGCACCTTGTAGGCGAGGTTGCCCGTGGCGATCTCGCGGGTGGCCTTCGCGAGGTCGGCGATCGGGCCGGTGATGCCGCGCGCGAGATAGAGGCCGAACCACGTGAACGAGAAGACGACGATCAGGGTCATCAGGAGGAAGAGCAGGATGTAGATGCCCTTGATCGGAGTCTTCAGGAGCTTGAGCTGCTTGTACTCCTGGAAGGCCTGCGAGATGCCCCGCACGCGCGCCTCGAGGCGCTCCGGGACGTGCATGCCGACGACGATCACGCCCGCGACCTGCCGGTCGGCGCCGCCCCGCTCGGACCAGATCGGCGTCACCACCTCGATGAGGTCGCCCGAGCTGAGCTCGCGGGCGGTGGTGACCTCCTGGCCGGCGAGGCCGCGCTTCACCTGGTCCTCGCCGACGTCCTGGGTCGGCAGGTCGGCCAGCAGCGGGTCCTTCACGTGCACGATCTCGCGCCCGTGCGGGTCGAAGAGCGTGAGCGCGCCGATCCCGAGCCGCTCCTGTTGCTCGACGAGGAAGGCCGCGAGTCCCTCGCGCCGGTCCTCGGCGAGGAGCCCGTCGCGGTCGATCACGCGGCCGAGGTAGCGGCCGTGACGGAGCGCGGTGTGCTCGAGATTGTTGTAGTAGGTCTGGGCCACCGCCAGCGCCTGGTCGAGCGGGCGCTCGACCTGGGGCTTGAACCAGCCCTCGATGGACTTGTTGATGAAGTTCGAGGCGATCAGGAAGATGAGGATCGCGGGCGCCAGCGAGAGCGCGAGGAACGAGAGGACGAGCTTCGCCTTGAACCGCGCCCCGAGCACGTTCTGCCGGCGCTCGAACCAGAGCTTGACCAGATTGCGGAGCAGGAGCACGACGAGCAGGAGCAGGACGATCAGGTTCAGGTTGAGGAGCGCGAAGATCGTGATGTTCGACGCGATCGGCAGGTCCGGCGCGTAGGCCCCGATGTCCACGAGGTTCGCCGCGCCCACGAGCAGCAGGAACCCGAGGATCGTCAGGAGGTTCCGCTTGAGACGGTTCCCTTCGCTGAGCAGCGGCATTACTGTACCGGGGGCCGCGAGGCCGGCTCCAATCGCGGGTGGCCTGATCGAGGTGCCCGGGGCTTCATTGTACCCGCTGGATCGTGCGGTAGGCGGACTGCCGGTCGGTCTGCTCGGCCGTGCCCGCCATCCGCGCCACGAAGGTGTTCTCGCCGTTCAGCGCCGACTCGGCGCGCACGCGCACGTAGATGACCGCCGCGGGATCGAGCGCGGTCGCCGGCGTCAGCTTGAGGCCCCGGATCTCCGACAGCACGCGCTGGGCGTCGCGGAGGTCGCGCGTCGCGAAGACCGGGCGCTGCTCGCCGCGGAGCGAGCTGACCTTGAACTCCTTGGTCACCACGTTGTAAGCGAGGCTCCGCTCGACCACCTTCGTCACGAGGATCTGGTCGGGCCAGTACCGCCGGAACTGCCAGAGGTCGATGGTGAACTTGACGTGCGCGGGGAGGCCGCTCCGGACGCCCTCGTGGACGGCCTCGGGCAGGGTGCCGAGCAGCACGACGTGGACGGTCACCTCAAAGTCGTTGAGGAAGACCTCCAGGTCGCTGATGCGCAGCTCGGCGTGCGCCGCCGCCGCGAGGGCCAGCGTCAACGCCGCGGCCACGAGGGAGCTCGCGAGACCCGGAGCACGCATACGGCGGACGAAACATTATAGCGTGCGGGTCCGGCGCGGGCGGCCGGTTAGATCGGGGCCAGGCTCGGCGCCGAGGCGAGCCCGTCGCCCGGCGCCTTCGCCTCGCGGTCCCCGGGGACGCGCACCGCGGCGCCCGCGAGCCGCCGCTCGAGACCGAGCGCGCGCTGGATCGCGAGCACGAGCTCGAGGTTGAGCGCGTGGCCCCCGTTCCGGGCGACGACGTGGGCGAGGATCGGGCGGCCGAGGAGCGCCAGGTCGCCGATCAGGTCGAGGATCTTGTGCCGCACGAACTCGTCGCGATAGCGGAGGCCGTTGAGCGGGCCGCGGTTCCCGACGACGACCGCGTTATCGAGCGAGCCGCCGCGCGCGAGCCCGTTCTTCCGCATGAGCCCGAGGTCCTTCAGGAAGCCGTAGGTGCGCGCGGGCGCGACCTCGTCCACGAAGGAGCGCTCGCTCGTCGGCGCCCACGAGAGCACCTGCGTGCCGACCGCGGGATGGTCGTTGTCGAGCGTGTAGCTGATGCGGAAGGTCGGCGCGGGGACGATGTGGATCCAGCGTCCGCCCTTGCCGACGCGGAGCGGGTAGGGCAGCGTCAGCGGACGGCGCCGCGCCGACTGCTGGTTGCGCCCGGCCGCGGCGAGCAGCGTCACGAAGGGCCTCGCGCTCCCGTCCCCCGCGGGGATCTCCGGACCGTCCACCTCGACCTCGAGGTTGTCGATGCCGAGGCCGGCGGCCGCCGCGAGCAGGTGCTCGACCGTCTGCACGCGCGTGCCGTTCTTCCCGATCGTGGTCGCCCAGTGCGAGTTGACCACGCTCTCGGGCGCCGCCGCGATCCGGTCGGCACCCGTGCGGAAGACGATGCCGGTGTCTTCGGGAGCGGGCGACAGCGTGACTCGCGCGGGTTTGCCCGAATGGAGGCCGACTCCTTCGAAGCTGACCGCCTTCTTGATGGTGTGCTGGCGCATGGGCCCGGGGGAGTCGAGCAACCCCGGTGCCATGCCATGCCGATCCGCTCAACTATCCGAAATATCTGTATTCGGACCCGATGCTGTCGCTTCCCCGCACCGCCCGGGGGTGGCGCCGATGACACGCCGCGACGGCGCTGGTGTGTCAAATTGGAGACGAGCACTTCCGGTGTCAGACGTCCACGATCAGCGCGACCTCATGACGCCCGTCCCGCTCGGCGACGCTCGTCCGATGCAGCGTCGCGGCCTTGACGACGGTCCCGAGGCGATGGCGCCGCGGATCGAGGGGCTCGCCGTGGAGCACGCCGTGGACGACGGTGTCGTCGCAGGCGAGGACCTCGACCCGGCGCACGACGAAGCCCTCGATCTCGTGCACGTAGAGGCACTCGTTGACCCACGCGACGAGCAGCGGCTCGGGCGCCTCGGCCTGCGCCCGCACCGCGCGGGCCTCACGCGCCTCGACCTCGTCGGCCGCGACGATCAGCGCGAGCACGCCGAGCGCCGCCTGGGCGAAGGCCTCGCCCCGCGTCGGGCCCCACGCGCGCACGCCGACGTCGGCCTCGACGTCGAAGTGCTCCCAGCCGGCGGCGGAAACGGTCAGCTCATGTCCCCGAATTTGTTCTGCAGGATCGCGATGAGCGCGGGGCCCGCCGTCTCGGTGCGGAGGATCCGCGGCCCGACGCCGACGACCGCGAAGCCGCGCGCCCGCGCGCTCTCGACCTCGGCGCGCGCGAGCCCGCCCTCGGGTCCGACGAGCAGAAGGACGCGCGCATCGGGGGGGAGGGAGCGGGGCAGGCTCGCGGCGAGTGTCGTTCCGAGCGAGCGAGCCTGCCCCGCTCCCTCCCCCGCCTGCGCCGCGGATTCCCAGAAGCAGAGCCGGAGCTCGGCGGGCTCGGCGGCGGCGAGGAACTCGGCGAGGGGCCGGGGCGCGTCGACGGGCGGAATGACGGCGCGTCCGCACTGCTTCGCCGCCTCTTTCGCGACGCGCTGCCAGCGGCGTGCGCGCTCGCGCCAGCGGCCGGGCTCGAGGGCGACGATCGTGCGCTCGGTGAGGACCGGGACGACGCGCGCCACGCCGAGCTCGGTGGCGGCGCGGACGATCAGCTCCATCTTGTCGCCCTTCGGCACCGACTGGACGAGCGTGAGGCGCAGGGCGGAGTCGGCCGCGCGCGCCACGACGCCGAGCACGGTGCCCGTCGCGGCCTCGCCGACCGTCTCCAGGCGCACCGTGTAGTCGTGCCCGGCGCCGTCGGTGGCGAGGACGGTGTCGCCCGGGCGCAGGCGCAGCACGCGCGAGATGTGGCGCGACTCGTCGCGATCGAAGCGGACGTGCCCGCCGTCGATCCGCTCAGGCGCGAGCGTGAAGCGCCGCACCGGGCCCCCGCCGGAGCGTGAGGGTCGTCCAGCCTTCGACGCTCCGCGAGCCGTCGGGCGTGAAGCCGTGGCCGCCGAGCGCCACCGAGACGGCGGACGCCTCCGCGTCGAGGATCCCGCCGAGCACGAGGGCGCCGCCCGGGGCGACGTAGCGCGCGTAATGCGGCGCGAGCCGCAGGTGCGCCGCGGTCAGGAGGTTGGCGAGGACGAGCGGCGCGGGCGGCTCCTGGAGCGCGCCGGCGTCGGCCAGCGCGCAGCGCACGCGGTCCGAGACCCGGTTCCGCGCCGCGTTCGCCATCGCGGCGGCGACCGCGTCCGGGTCCTCGTCCACGGCGAGGACGGCGGGGACGCCGAGGCGCGCCGCCGTGACGGCGAGGATCCCCGAGCCCGTGCCGAGGTCGAGGAGCCGCGCCGGCGCGTGGGGCACGACCAGCGCCTCGAGCGCCTCGAGGCAGCCGAGCGTGCTGCCGTGCCGGCCGGTGCCGAACGCGCGGCCGGGCTCGATCGTGATCACGACGCGGCCGTTGACGGGCGGCCGGTCCCAGGGCGGCGCGACGAGGAGGCTCGTGCCCACCGGCAGCGGCCTGAAGTGGGCGCGCCACGCGTTCGCCCAGTCCTCGCCGGCGAGCGCGACGACGGTCGGCTCACCGCGCGGCCGGAATCCGAGCGCGGCGAGGCCGCCGAGGTAGCCGCGCACGCTGTCCTCGAGCGCGCGCGCGAAGAGCGTCTTCGGGAAGAACGCGCGGAGCTGCGGGGCGCGGCCCGGCGATTCCTCCTCGATGACGCCGAGCGCGCCCAGCTCCCAGAGAAAGTTGGTCAGCCCCTCGGAGGCGTCCTCGGGGACCTCGACGCGGAGTTCCCAGTAGCGGGAGGACGACATCGGCTCAGCCGAGCAGCTTCTTCATCCGTTCGAGGAACGCGCTGGAGAGCGGCCCGTGCTCCTCCTTCGACGCGGCCTCGAACGCGGCGAGCGCCTCGCGCTGCTTCGCGTTGAGCTTCTGCGGGACTTCGAGGATGAGCCGGTAGCAGGCGTCGCCGTGGCCGCGGCCCCGGAGGTGCGGCATTCCCTTGCCCTTCAGGCGGAGGACCCCGTGCGGCTGGCTGCCGGGCGGGATCTTGAGCTTCGCCGTGCCCTCGAGCACCGGCACCTCGGCCTCGTGGCCGAGGGCGAACTGCGCGAAGCCGACGGGCAGGTCGCAATGGAGGTCGGCGCCCTCGCGCGTGAACAGCTCGTGCTCGCGGATGCGGACGAGCACGTAGAGGTCGCCCGCGGGCCCGCCGCCGAGGCCGCCCGAGCCCTCGCCGGACAGCCGGAGCTGCATGCCGTCCTCGATGCCCGCCGGGATCTTCACCGAGAGGAGCCGCTCGGCGCGCTGCCGGCCCTCGCCGTGGCACTGCCGGCACGGATGGCGGTTCAGCTGGCCGCGGCCCTGACACTTCGGGCAGGGCTGGGCGATCGTCAGGAAGCCGTGGCTGCGCCGGACCTCGCCGCGCCCGGCGCACATGTCGCACGTCTCGAGACGGCTGCCGGGCTCGACGCCCGTGCCCGCGCACGGGTCGCAGCGCTCGAGGCGCGGGATCTGGATCTTCGTCTCGAGGCCGGCGGCCGCGTCCTCGAGCGAGATCTTCAGCTCGTACTGGAGATCCTCGCCCCGCGCGGCGCGCGAGCGCCGGCCGCGCGCGCCGCCCGCGAAGAAGTTCTCGAAGATGTCCTCGAACAGCGTGCCGAACCCCGTCTCGCCGAACCCGGGGCCGGCGCCGGGCCCCGTCCCGAAGCGGTCGAAATGGGCGCGCTTGTCGGGATCGGAGAGGATCGCGTAGGCCTCGCTGATCTCCTTGAAGCGGCTCTCGGCGTCCTTGTCGCCCTGATTGCGGTCCGGGTGGTACCGCATCGCGAGCTGGCGGTAGGCCTTCTTGATCTCCGCGTCGCCGGCGCCGCGCGGAACGCCGAGGATCTCGTAGTAGTCGCGCGCCACTACGGGGCGGCCTCGTCCGACGCCACGGCGACGGCGACGAGCGCCGGGCGCAGGACGCGGTCGTGCAGCAGGTAGCCCGGCAGCTGCTCGCTCGCGACGGTGCCGGGCTTGGCGTCGGTGCTGACCACGCGCGCGACCGCCTCGTGGCGCGTGGGATCGAAGGGCTCCCCGACGGCGGAGTAGCGCGTCACGCCGTGGCGCCCGAGGACCCGGAGGAACTCGCGCTGGGCGAGCTCGACGCCCGAGACCACGCTCGCCGCGTCGCCACGCCGGCGGGCGGCCTCGAGCGCGCGGTCGAGGTTGTCGAGGACCGGGATCAGGTCGCGGAGCAGCGGCTCGTTGGCGTACTTGAGGTACTCCTCGCGGTCGCGCTGGCTGCGGCGCCGGACGTTGTCGGCCTCGGCGAGCGCGCGGAGGAGGCGGTCCTGCTTCTCGTCCAGCTGCCGCTTCAGCTCCTCGACCTCGGAGGGCGGCGGCTCGACCGCCTCGGGTGAGGGAGCGTCACGCGTCGTGTCGTCGTCCATGATGCTCGAATTATAGCAGCGCCGCCCCGGCGGACGGCGCTACGACGGGATGTAGAGGTCCTGGCGGACGCGCGAGAGGGCGTCGGTCACGTGGCGGGCGGTCTCGTTGACCACGGCGATGACGTCGGGGTAGGGCAGGCGCCGCGGACCGACGACGCCGAGGATGCCGACCACCTGGTCCCGGTAGAGGTAGGTCGAGGTGATCAGCGTGCACTCGCGCATCTCGGCGAACGGGTTCTCCTCGCCGATCGTCACCTGCAGCGCCTCGCCGGCGGCGAGCGCCGTCATGAGGTCGGCGAGCCGCTCCTTCTGCTCGAAGGTACGGAGCAGGGCCCGGGTCGTCTCGATGTCCCAGAACTCCGGGTGATCGAGCATGTTGATGGCGCCGCTGACGTAGAGCGTCCGCCCGCGCAGGAGGGCCACGATCTGCTCGGTGACGGCCCGCGCGCGGGTGTGCAGGGCGTCGAGCGGGTCGCTCGGCGCCGCCTCCATCTCCACGATCTCCTGGACGGTGCGGCCGCCGAACCGCCGCGTGAGCTCGCGCCCGATCGCCCGCACGCCGTCGGCGGCGAGCGGCGGGTCGAGGGTCACCGCGCTCGCGGTGACCCAGCCCGCGTCGGTGACGATGACGGCGAGCGCGCGGTCGTCCTCGAGCGGCATCAGGTCCACGCGTGCGAGCGTCGTGTTCTGGAGCGGCGGGGCCAGGAGCAGGCCCGTGAGCTTCGTCGCGGCGGACAGGTGCGTCGAGGTCTGCTCCATGAAGCCGTCGAGGCCGGAGCGGCGCGTCGGCAGCGTCTCGCTCGGCGTCGCCGGTTTCGACGGCGGCGCCGGCGGAAACGAATCGACGTAGAGCCGGTACGCCTTGTCGGTCGGCACGCGCCCGGCGCTCGTGTGGGGATGGGCGAGGTAGCCCATCGCCTCGAGGTCGGCCATCACGTTGCGAATGGTCGCCGCCGAGAGCGCCGGGAACCAGCGGGTCGCGAGCGCGCGGGAGCCGACCGGCTCGGCCGAGTCGATGTACTCGCGGATGACCGCGATCAGGACGTCACGATGACGCGCATCCATCACCACGAATTATAGCAATTCGACGAAGAGTGCGTCCGAGAGCAGGAAGCCGCGCTCGGTCAGCCGCGCGCGGCCGCCGGCGAGCGCGAGCAGTCCCTCGCGCTCCCACGTGGCGAGCCGCCGGCGCAGCGCCGCGTCGCCGGCCGCGCGGGCGTCGAGCCACGCGGCCGGGACCCCGTCGGAGGTGCGGAGCCCGAGGATGAGGCGCTCGGCGCGCTGCTGGGCCGGCGTGAGCGTCTCGTGGGACTCGACCGGCAGCGCGCCCGCCTCGAGCGCGTCGCACCAGCGCGGCGTCGCCTTCGCGTTGGCGTAGCGCACGCCTCCGACGTGGCCGCACGCGCCCGGGCCGGCGGCCAGGTACTCGGCGGCGCGCCAGTAGACCTGGTTGTGGCGCGAGCGGAAGCCCGGGCGCGCGTAGTTCGAGATTTCGTAGTGCTCGAGGCCGCGCGCCCCCGCCGCGCGCGCGAGGTCCCAGTACTGCGCGACGACCGTCTCCTCGGGCGGCAGCCCGGCGACGCCGGTCGCTCCCCACACGCTCCCGCCGTCGAGGGTGAGGCCGTACGCGGAGAGGTGGTCGGGCGCCCAGTCGAGCACCGCCTCGACGGCCGCGCTCCAGCCGGCGACGTCGAGTCCCGGGAGGCCGTACATGAGGTCCACGCTCAGGTTGACGCAGCCGGCCTCGCGCGCCGCCTCGAACGCCGCGCGCGCGCCCCGGGAATCGTGGACCCGCCCGAGCCGCGGGAGCACCGCGTCGTCGAGCGACTGGACGCCGAGGCTCACGCGCGTCACGCCCGCGCCGCGGTAGGCGGCGACCTTCTCGCGCGAGACGCTCTCGGGGTTGCACTCGATCGTGACCTCGGCGTCGGGGGCGAGGTCGAAGCGGCGCCGGACGCGGTCGAGCACGGTGGCGAGGTCCTCCGGCTCGAGCAGCGACGGCGTCCCGCCGCCGAGGAAGACCGTCGCCAGGCGCACGCGCGGCGCCCACGGAAGCTCGGCGAGCAGATCGAGCTCGCGGGCGAGCGCCCGGAGGTAGCGGGCGAGCACGCCGGCGTCGAACGGCGCCGTGTTGAAGCTGCAGAAGTGGCAGCGCTGCGCGCAGAACGGGACGTGGACGTACAGGCCGAGGGTGTCCGACGCGGGCGGGTTGTCCGCCAGAATCGAACGGCACGGGTCGTCCGCGCTGACGGAGCCGGCCGGCACCTGAGTCAGGCCACCCACGGTCCGATCCGTCCTCGCGGCCCCCGCTACAACAGTCAAGGGATGTAGTGCGCCAGCCGCCACCAGCGGAGCCAGTGCCGGTCGCCGTCCCACGACCAGTAGATGAGGAAGGCCTTGCCCTTGATCTTCTCGCGCTTGACGAAGCCCCAGTAGCGGCTGTCCTGCGAGTTGTCGCGGTTGTCGCCCATGACGAAATACGAGTCGGGCGGCACCGTCGTGGAGTCGCAGCCGTAGGTGTAGCCGCAGTAGGTGTCCTGCGCGGAACGGGTCCAGGCGGGGTCCGCGAACTTCGTGTACGGCTCGGTCAAGGGCTGGCCGTTCACGAACACCGTCCGGCCCCGGATCTGGATCCGGTCGCCGGGCGTGCCGATGATGCGCTTGATGAAGTCCCGCCGCTCGTCCTGCGGGTACTTGAACACGATGATGTCGCCCCGGTGCGGGCGCCGGAGGCCCGGCACGTGCCACCCGACGACGGGCAGCTCGGCCCCGTAGAGGAATTTGTTGACCAGGATGTAGTCGCCGACGAGCAGCGTGTCCATCATCGAGCCCGAGGGAATCGTGAAGGCCTGAACGACCAGCGCGCGGATGACCAGCGCGAGGATGACGGCCACGCCGATCGCCTCGACGTACTCGCGGACGGCCGACTTCCGCCGGGGCTGCGTCTCCGTCGCGTCGGCGGGCAGGCGGCGCGGCTCGGTGGCGTCCGTGACGCTCAGCTTGTTGTCGTCCATGCTCAGCTCTTCAGGACCGACAGGAACGCTTCCTGCGGAACCTCGACCTTGCCGACCTGCTTCATGCGCCGCTTCCCTTCCTTCTGCCGCTCCAGCAGCTTCCGCTTCCGCGTGATGTCTCCGCCGTAGCACTTGGCCGTCACGTTCTTGCCCATGGCCTTCACCGTCTCGCGGGCGATCACGCGGCTGCCGATCGCCGCCTGGATCGCCACCTCGAAGAGCTGCCGCGGGATGACGCCGCGAAGCTTCTCCACGAGCGCCTTGCCCTTCTCGTAGGCCTTGTCCCGGTGGACGATGACCGAGAGGGCGTCCACCGGGTCGCCGTTGAGGAGGATGTCGAGCTTGACGAGATCGGACGGCCGGAAGTCGGCGAACTCGTAGTCGAACGATGCGTAGCCCTTCGAGATGGACTTCAGCTTGTCGTAGAAGTCCACCACGATCTCGGCGAGCGGGAAGTCGAAGCGGATGTGGACGCGCTTGCCGTGGTACTCGAGCGAGCGGTGCTCGCCGCGCTTCTCCTGCGCGAGCTTGTAGATGGTTGTCATGAACTCGGTCGGCACGAACACCGACGACCGCACGTACGGCTCCTCCATCGCCTCGATCCGGTCGGGCGTCGGCATCTTCGACGGGTTCTCGATCTCCAGGAGGTCGCCCGCGGTCGTGCGGATCCGGTACCGCACGCTCGGCGCGGTCACGATCAGCGACAGGTCGAACTCGCGCTCGAGCCGCTCCTGCACGATCTCCATGTGGAGCGTGCCGAGGAAGCCGCAGCGAAACCCATATCCCAGTGCAAGAGATGTTTCCGGCTCGTACGTAAAGGCAGGATCGTTGAGCCGAAGCTTTTCGAGGGCATCGCGCAGGGCTTCATAGTCCGTGTCCTCGATCGGGTAGAGCCCCGCGAAGACCATGGGCTTCGCGTCGCGGTAGCCGGCGAACGGCGCGGCGGTCGGCCGCGCGGCCTCGGTGATCGTCTCGCCCACCTTCGCGTCGGCCACGCGCTTGATGCCCGCGATGATGTAGCCCACCTGGCCCGCGCCGAGCTCCTCGACCGGCCGCATGTCCGGCGAGAAGATGCCGACCTGCTGCACGTCCTGCTGGCGGCCGTTCGACATCAGGACGACCCGCATGCCCGCGCGCACGCACCCGTCCGTGAGGCGGACGTACACGACGACGCCCTGGTAGGAGTCGTAGAACGAGTCGAAGACGAGGGCCTTCAACGGCGCGTCCGGGTCTCCCGCGGGCGGCGGGATCCGCGCGACGATCGCCTCGAGCACCTCGGGCACGCCGGTGCCGTGCTTCGCGGAGATCGCGAGCGCCTCGCTCCCGTCGAGGTCGAGCGTCTCGGTGATCGCCAGGCGCGTGCCCTCGACGTCGGCCGCGGGCAGGTCGATCTTGTTGATGACGGGGATGATCGTGAGGCGCGCGTCGCTCGCGAGGTAGAAGTTGGCGAGCGTCTGCGCCTCGATCCCCTGCGCGGCGTCGATGATGAGGAGCGCGCCCTCGCACGCGGTGAGCGCGCGCGACACCTCGTAGGAGAAGTCCACGTGGCCCGGCGTGTCGATCAGGTTCAGCGTGTACTCGTGGCCGTCGCGCGCCTTGTAGAGGAGGCGCACCGTGTGCGCCTTGATCGTGATGCCCCGCTCGCGCTCGAGGTCCATCGAGTCGAGCACCTGGTCCACGGCCTTCTTCGCGTCCATCGTGCCGGTGAGCGCCAGCAGCCGGTCGGCGAGCGTCGACTTGCCGTGATCGATGTGGGCGACGATCGAGAAATTGCGAATGCGGGACAACGTCATCGCTTCAGTCTAACACGCGCGCACAGGCGCTCTAGCGGCTGAGCGTCGCGCGCTCGGGGATGACGGCGCCGGACTCCAGCACCACGCCCGGGCCGACGCGCGCGTGGGCGCCGATCCGGACATCGCTCGCGAGGACGCAGTCGCGCAGCACCGCGCCCCGGCCGACCTCGACCCGCTCCCAGAGCACGGAGCCCTCGACGCGCGCCTCGGGGCCGATCGTCGAGCCGTCGCCGACGACGGTCGACGGGCCGACCCGACAGCCGCCGCCGAGCGTGACGCGCGCACCGATCACCGCGGGCGCGACCACGGCGGCGCCGGCCGCGGCCGTGCCGCCCGCCCCGACCCAGCTCCCGTCGCGCGGCTCGCCCGGGGGCGCCAGGAGGAGGCGCGCGCGGCCCTCGAGGAGGTCCATCTGGGCGGCGCGGTAGGCCGCGGGCGTGCCGATGTCCTGCCAGTACGCGGGCGCCGACCAGCCGAAGCAGGGGACGCGCTCCGCGATCAGCCCGGGGAAGACCTCGCGCTCGATGGACACGGGCCGGTCGCGCGGGATGCGCCGGAGGAGCGCCGCGTCCAGCAGGTACACTCCCGCGTTCACGGTGTCGGTCGTGATCGGCTCGCCCGCCCCCGGCTTCTCGCGGAACGCGGCGACGCGCCCCTCGGCGTCGGTCTCGACGAGCCCGTACTGGCGGGGGTCGGCGACGCGCGTGAGGAAGATCGTCGCGCGCGAGCCGCGCGCCTCGTGGAAGCGGCGCATCGCCGTGAGGTCCGCGTCGGTGAGCACGTCGCCGTTCAGGACGAAGACCGTGCCCGCCGCGAGGTCGGCGGCGTTCGCGACGCCGCCGCCGGTGCCGAGCGGCTCCTTCTCCACGACGTAGCGGAGCGTGACGCCGAGGTGCTCGGCGTCGCCGAGCGCCGCGCGCACGTCGTCCACGCGGTAGGAGCACGCGAGGATCGCGTCCACGACGCCGTGGGCGCGGAGAAGCGCCAGCTGGTGGGCGAGGAAGGGGCGGTTCAGGAGCGGCACGACCGGCTTGGCCCGCGCGAGCGTGAGCGGACGCAGACGCGTGCCCTGGCCGCCGGCCAGGATCACGGCCTGGGTCGGACCGCCGCCGGCCACTAGCTGCCGGGCGACCAGGCCTCGGCCTCGTTGATCAGCATCACGGGGATCCCGTCGCGGATCGGGTAGGCCTTGCGGCACTTGGGACAGATGATCCGCGTCGCTTCGAAGACCAGGTCGCCCTTGCACGCCGGGCACACCAGGATCGCCTTCAGCTCGTCGTCGATCATGCACGCGCCTCCTTCCGTATGTGTTCGAGGGTTCGCGCGAGCCCCGCGTCGAGCGGGGTCGCCGCCGTCCAGCCGAGGGTCTGCTTCGCCCGCGTCGCGTCCAGCACGCTCCGCCGCTGCTCGCCGGGCCGCGCCGGGCCGTGGCGCGACGGGCGCGTCACGCCGGCGAGCCGCGCGAGCCGCGCGTAGAGCTCGTTCACCGTGGTCTCGACGCCCGTGCCGACGTTGACCGCGCCCGTGACCTCGGGATGCGCCAGGGCGCGCGCCACGGCGTCCGCGACGTCGCCGACGTAGACGTAGTCCCGCGTCTGCTCGCCGTCGCCGTTGACGACGCACTCGGCGCCGGCGAGGAGCCGCGCGGCGAAGATCGCGACGACGCCGGCCTCGCCGCGCGGATCCTGGCGCGGGCCGTAGATGTTCGCGAGGCGCAGCGCCAGCGTGGACGCCCCGGTGAGCCCCGCCCAGCAGTCGAGGTAGCGCTCGCCGGCGAGCTTCGACACGCCGTAGGGCGAGGCGGGCCGCGTCGGGTGGTCCTCGCGGGTTGGCAGCGCGTCGGTGTCGCCGTACACGGCGCCGCCGGTCGAGACGTAGACGACGCGGCGGACCGCCGTGCGGCGCGCCGCCTCGAGCACGGCGAGGGTGCCGAGCACGTTGACGCTCGCGTCGAAGCGCGGGTCGGCGACGGAGCGCGGCACGGAGGCCTGCGCGGCCAGGTGCGCGATCGCGTCCGGCCGCGCGGCGGCGAACGCGGCGTCGAGCCGCGCGCTCCGGAGATCGCAGACGAAGAGGCGCGCCGTCGGGTTCACCTGCCCGCGGCGGCCCGTGCTCAGGTTGTCGGCGACGTCGACGGCGTGGCCGTCGGCCAGCAGGCGGTCCACGACGTGCGAGCCGATGAACCCCGCGCCGCCGGTCACGAGGATCCTCAAGGCCGCCGCGTCTTCCGGAACCAGTCGATCGTCAGGCGCAGCCCCTCGTCGGTGTCCACCCGCGGCTCCCAGCCGAGGAGCGCGCGCGCGCGGGCGATGTCCGGCTGGCGGACCTTGGGGTCGTCCACGGGGAGCGGGCCGAAGGCGATGTCGCTCCGCGAGTCCGCGAGCCTGACGATCCGCTTGGCCAGCTCGAGGAGCGTCATCTCCTGCGGGTTGCCGAGGTTCACGGGCTCGTTCACCGCCGCCCGCATGAGACGCCAGAGGCCGTCCACGAGGTCGGAGATGTACTGGAAGGAGCGCGTCTGCGAGCCGTCGCCGAAGACGGTGAGCGGGCTGCCCGCGATCGCCTGGGTGATGAACGCGGGGATCGCGCGCCCGTCGTCGATCCGCATGGAGGGACCGTACGTGTTGAAGATGCGCGCGATGCGCGTGTCCACGCCGTGGGCGCGGTGGTAGGCCATCGTGATCGCCTCGGCGAAGCGCTTGGCCTCGTCGTAGACGCCACGCGGGCCTATGGGGTTCACGTTGCCCCAGTAGTCCTCGCGCTGCGGATGCACGAGGGGATCGCCGTAGACCTCCGAGGTCGAGGCGAGCAGGAAGCGTGCGCGCGTGGCCTTGGCGACGCCGAGCGCGTTGTGGGTGCCGAGGGCGCCGACCTTGAGCGTCTGGATCGGCAGCTCGAGATAGTCCCGCGGCGAGGCGGGGCTCGCGAAGTGCAGGACCCAGTCGAGGGGCCCGTCGAGGTGAATGTACTCGGTGACGTTGTGCTCGATCAGCGTGAAGCCGCGTCGTGGCGACAAGGCGACGACGTTGTCCCGTGACCCGGTGACGAAGTTGTCCATGCAGACGACCTCCCAGCCCTGGCCGAGGAGGAACTCGCAGAGATGGGAGCCGATGAACCCCGCGCCGCCGGTGACGAGCGCCCGCATGGCGGACGTCAGGAGGGCAGGACGGGCCTGCGGCCGATCGAGTGGTACTCGAAGCCCAGGCGTCGCATCCGCTCGGGCTCCCAGAGATTCCGTCCGTCGAAGACGACGGGGCGCCGCATGAGGGCGCGGAGGCGCTCGAGGTCGAGCAGCTTGAACTCGTTCCACTCGGTCACCAGCACGACGCCGTCGGCGCCGGCGGCGGCCGCGTACGGCGACTCGCAGTACACGACGCCCGGCGGCAGGAGCGGACGCGCGTTCGCACCCGCGACCGGGTCGTAGGCGCGCACGGTCGCGCCGAGCTCGACGAGGTGCCGGACCACCTCGACGGACTTCGCCTCGCGCATGTCGTCGGTGTTCGGCTTGAAGGCGAGGCCCAGGACGGCGACGCGCTTGTCGTCCAGCGGCGCGAGCGCCTTCTCGACCGAGCGCACGAAGTGGCCGGCGCGCTCCTGGTTGATCTCGACCGCGGCCCGGAGCAGCGCGAAGTCCACGCCGAGCGTGGCGGCGGTGTGGACGAGCGAGTCGGTGTCCTTGGGGAAGCAGCTCCCGCCGTAGCCGAGCCCGGCCTGCAGGAACGCGGGTCCGATGCGGGGGTCGAGCCCCATGGCCTTCACCACCTGCGTGATGTCCGCACCCGCGAGCTCGCAGATGTCGGCGATCACGTTGACGAACGAGATCTTGGTCGCGAGGAACGCGTTGGAGGCGTACTTGATGATCTCGGCCGAGGGCACGTCGGTGATGATCATCGGCCGCTCGAGCGGGGCGTAGAGCTCGAGCAAGGTCATCGCGACCTGCTGGTTGGGGGCGCCGATGACGATGCGGTCCGGCCGGAGCGTGTCCTCGATCGCGCAGCCCTCGCGCAGGAACTCGGGGTTCGAGACGACGTCGAACGGGATCGGCGTCGGCTGGTGGCGCTCGATCACCTCGCGCACGAGGTCGCCGGTGCCGACGGGCACCGTGGACTTGTTGACGACGACCGTGTAGCGCTCCATCGCGTGCGCGATCTGCCGAGCGACCGCCTCGACCGCGGCGAGGTCGGTCTGGCCGGTGTCCTTCGCCGGCGTGCCGACCGTGATGAAGACGATGACCGAGCGCCGGACGGCCGTGACGAGGTCGGTGGTGAACGTGAGCCGCCCGTCGGTGACGTTGCGCGCGACCATCTCCTCCAGGCCGGGCTCGTAGATCGTCATCCTGCCGGCCTGCAGCTGGGCGATCTTCTTCTCGACGTTGTCCACGCAGACGACCTCGTTGCCGAGATCCGCGAAGACCGCGCCCGTGACGAGCCCGACGTACCCGGTGCCGACGACGCAGATGTTCATGAGCGCGTGGATTCGATCATAGCAGAGGTCTTCCGGCGGGCGCGGGTTCCTCGTCGGGCTCGGCGGCGACCCACCGGAAGAAGACCACGGTGAACGCCGCGAGCGGGATGAGGCCGGCCGGGACCCACATGATGAGGCCGCCGAGCCGCTGGTCGGCGAGCGGCTCGAGCCCCCAGAGCCGCGGCGCGGCCGCGTAGTACGGGTAGAGCACGCGCTCGGCGCCCGTGATCATCGAGGCGACGACGGTCATCGGGATCCCGAACGCGAAGAGGTAGAGGATCTGCGCGCCGTAGTGGAGCCGCGGCGCGAGCGCGGACGCGGAGAGCACCGGCCACCACGCCAGCACCGACGTGGCGAGGAGGACGAGGTGCTCGACGACGTGCCAGCCGTGGCGCACGAGCGCGGCCTCGTAGGGGCCGGGGAGATGCCAGGCGATCAGCGCGACCGAGTACAGCGCGAGCGCGGGGAGCGGTCGCGTGGCCACGCGCAGCGCGAATCGGCCCAGCGCCCAGCGCCGCAGGGGCCCGATGAGGCGATCGAGCATGAAGCCCGGCGTGCCGGACAGGAGGAGCGGCGCGACGACGAGCGTGAGGAGCAGGTGCTGCACCATGTGGGCGCTGAACAGGTAGTAGTCGCTCAGGTCGTGGAGCGGGCCGTTGAGCGCGGCGAGGAGCGCCCCGAGGCCGGCGAAGAACCGCACGGGCGCACCGGCCCCTCCCCGCGGGCCGCGCGCCCACGCGACGGCGTAGGCGAGGCCCAGGAGGCCGGCGCCGAGCATGACGTCGCCGTGGATCTCGCCGGACGTCCACGCGAACGCGGGCGGCGTCATTGTAGCGGGGTCCGCGGGGCCGGTGCCGTCGGTGGGTGGCCTGAGACGAGGTGCGCGGTGGCTCCGTTCGGCTTGCAGCGATTCATCATTTGCCGAAGAGGAGGAAGGCGCCGGTGAGCGTCATCAGCGCGAGGGCGATCCCGGTCGCGAGCACGAGCGGGAGACAGAAGAGCACGGCGAGCGCGCGCGAGTCGTAGCGGAGGTGCATGAAGAAGAGGACGACCAGCGCGAACTTCGCCATCGACATCACGAGGAGGAGCGGCACGATGATCGGCGTGAGCTGCCGGATGTAGATGGCGCCCACCTCGAGGACCGTCACGCCGGTGAGGACCAGCGCGACCTTGACGTAGGTCCAGACGGTGGGGTGCGTGCCCGCCTGCGTGTGGTCAGACATTCGGGTCGGTCCTCACGGGATGAGATACACCAGCGTGAAGATGGCGATCCACACGACGTCCACGAAGTGCCAGTAGAGCCCCGCGATCTCGACCTTGACCGCGTCGGCGCGGCCGAGCCGCCCGCGCAGGTCGAGGATCCAGAGCGCGAGGAGCCAGATCACGCCGACGGTCACGTGCCCGCCGTGGAAGCCCGTGAGCACGAAGAAGGTCGAGCCGAAGAGGTTCTGCTGGAGCGTCAGCCCCTCACGGACGAAGTCCGTGAACTCGTACGCCTGGAAGCCGAGGAAGATCAGGCCGAAGAACGCGGTGCCGAGGAGCCACAGGCGCGCCTGCCGCCGGTCGCCGCGCTGCACCGCCGCGAGTGCCAACACCATGAGGAGGCTCGACATCAGGAGGTCGAAGGTCGAGATCGTCGTGAGCGGGATGTTGAGGATCTGGTGCGGCTCGGGCCCGACGACGCTGCGGCCCTTGTAGGCGAGGTACGTCGCGATGAGCGTGCCGAAGAAGAAGCACTCGGAGCCGAGGAAGACCCAGAGCGCGACCTTCCGGTGGTCCACGCCGAGGTTGCCGACCTGGTGCTCGTGGGCCCGGTTCTCGTGGTGCTCGAGCGCGAAGGCGAACACGCAGACGACGGTGAAGAGCGCGCCGGCCAGGACCACGGCGAGGTGGGTGAGCGCGCCGATCGCGAGCACCACGATGCCGAGCGCCGTCAGCAGGGGCCAGCGGGACGGCGCCGGGAGATGGATATGGTCGGGCGCGGTCGGGGCGGGGAGGGTTCCGGGCTTCGGAAC
>DATFVL010000039.1 GCA_035260325.1 Candidatus Methylomirabilota bacterium
CGAGCGTCGCACGATTTTGTCATCGAATCTCTAACTCAGGACACTAGTTAGTGACAAGCCATGGCGAGAGACCGCCACGCTGGACATGGTGCTCGAGGTCTGGCGCAGGCGGAAGTGGTTGGCGATCGTGACCTTTGCCGCGGTCTTCCTGCCGGCGCTCACGATCGTCCTGTCCTTCCGGATATCTATTATCGCGCCACCGCCACGCTCCTCGTAGACCGACAGCAGGTGGCCGAGGCGTTCGTGAAATCCGCCGTCACCGGTGAGGGGACCGAGACCAGACTCGAAACCATCAAGCAGGAGATGCTGAGCGGCGCGGTGCTCACCTGGCTGGTTCGGAGCTTCAACCTCAATCCGGGCGGCCGCACCTCGCTGGGAGAGGCCGTCGAGCGGACGGCGCGCGACATCAAGATCGAGCGACGGGCGCGATGACTGTGGCGCCCTCACCCGGGACGTAGCCCTTCGCATCTGGTCGCCCTCGCCCGGCCCTGGAGGCGCGGGCTCTCTCGAGACAAACCGGCCGATTCCGTTGTCCAACAGTCTGGATTTAGAAAGGAAACGATCATGAGATCACGCTGGGGAAAGCTCACGCTCGCTCTCTTGGTGCTCGGGGCCGGCCTCGCGTTTGCGGCGGGGCTCGTGTCCGCGGCCGCAGTCATGCTGGATTGGGAGGTTCGCGGCAGTGGGACCGTGGGCGGGATCTGTTCGACGTCGCCCTTCCTTACTTCGGGCTGCACGGCCATTTCAGGCGGCTCGGCGATCGGGACGCATGTCGGCAACAGCACCTGGACCCTGAACGTCACGACCGGCGCCGTCCCCGTAGCGAACTCGTCGGGCGGCAATTGTTTCG
The DNA here is from genome assembly GCA_035260325.1 of Candidatus Methylomirabilota bacterium. NCBI lineage: Bacteria > Methylomirabilota (SeqCode) > Candidatus Methylomirabilota bacterium. The sequence continues at coordinate 851 of DATFVL010000039.1, forward strand.
TCGCCAACGGCACGGGTGACGTCACCGCGGCGAATGGAGACGTCGTCAGCTACAAGACCGTGGGCTGGCTCTGCGAGGAGGACAGCTCCACCTCGCCCTATCACTACAATGGAACGTTCCGCATCACCGGCGGGACGGGCCGGTTCTCTGCCGCCGTCGGGGCAGGAAACGTGGCCTCCAGCAACGTGAGAGGCGGCACGAGCTATATCCACATCGACGGAGTGATCAACTACTAGTCGGGTCTCACGGCCGGAGCTTCCGCAAGGCGCCTCACGGCCGGGAGGCGCCTCGCGGCCGGCTCGCCGCCACAAAGACTCGACTGGACCACCACCCACGTTCGCGGAGTCACACCCTGTTTGACCCCTATCGAGGTCTTTTCCACCTGCCCGCCGTCCGGCGGCTTTCCCGGGGACGGCTATGTTCGGCACGTCATCGATGTCGCGCGCTGGAGCGACGAGGCCGAATGCCGGGGGATCCTCGTCTACGCGGACAACTCCCAGGTCGACCCCTGGCTCGTGTCGCAGATCATCGTTCAGAACACGAAGACGTTGTGCCCGCTGGTGGCCGTGCAGCCGGTCTACACCCACCCCTACACGGTGGCCAAGCTGGTCACGTCGCTCGCGCAGTCAAGAAACTTCGCGAAGGTGCGCTCGAAGGCGTTGCTGCACGGGACGAGGTTGAACACGCATTTCATTCCCTCCCAGACGGGTTCGGCCCCATCTTGTCCTTGAGCTCGCCGTAGACGATTCGCTCGAATTCCGCCTTCGTCGCCTGCCCGTCGAGCAGGAGGCGCACCTCCTGGAACCCGAGCCTCGGCAGCGCGTCGGCCACCGCGCGCGCGTCGGCCACCGCCGCGTTCAGCGCGTCGGCGTGGCGATAGCTGTTGATCCCGACCACGACCGCCCACGAGCGGCCCGGCAGCGTGCGAACGCGCGCCTTCAGCTCGGGGAAACGAGGAGCAAAGGAAGAGCAAAGAAATCGAGCGTTCCGGCGTGATCCGAGTCAGCTAGCCCAGCGATTCTACGGGCGAGAAATCGATTCGCCGGGACGTATGCGGGTGAAGTCGAAGTTCATCGCCGCACTACCACATCACGCATCCACCATCGACCATGAGCGCCTGGCCGGTGATGTAGCGCGCCTCGTCGGAGGCGAGGAAGACGGCCGCCGCCCCGATGTCCTCCGGATGCTGCTCGGTCTTCATCGGCACGAGGTCGGCGACGCGCTTCTCGAAGACCTGGCGCGGCGTCATGCCCTTGAACGCGGGGTTCGTCTCGGCGAGGTGGGCCGCGAGCTTCTGCCAGAAGTCGGTCCAGAGCACGCCCGGGCAGATCGCGTTGACGGTGATCCGGTGCTGGGCGAGCTCCTTGGCCACGATGCGCGTGAACGTGATGACCCCCTGCTTGGCGACGCTGTACGGCGGCATCGTCACCGACGTCGCCGGGCCCGCGATGGACGCGATGTTGATGATCCGCCCCGCCTTCCGCTCGATGAAGTGCGGCGCGATCGCCTTGCAGGTGAGGAAGACTGACTTGGTGTTGACCGCGAACGCGCGGTCCCAGTCCTCCTCGGTGTTGTTGGTGAACGGCATGCCGGGCGGCGCCGCCATGCCCGCGTTGTTCACGAGGATGTCGACCTTGCCGAACGCCTCGCGGGTGCGGTCGACCATCGCCTTGACGTCCGCGGCGCTCGTCACGTCGGTCTTCATCGCGACGACCTTGCGGCCGAGCGTCTTGACCTCGCCGGCGACCTTCTCCGCGTTCAGCACCTGGATGTCGGGGATCGCGATGTCGGCGCCTTCGCGGGCCATCGCGAGCACGATGCCGCGCCCGATGCCGCTGCCTCCGCCCGTCACGACCGCGACCTTGCCCGCGAGCCGCATGGACTCCTCCCGGCGATCTATAATCGACGTCCCGGAGGCACTCATGACAACACACCCGCTCAGGAGCCGCAACTGGTTCGGGCGCAACGACCTCGACGGCTTCGCGCACCGCTCGTGGCTCAAGACCGAAGGGTTCAGCGACGCGGTCTTCGACGGGCGTCCCGTCGTCGGGATCGCGAATTCCTGGTCGGAGCTCACGAACTGCAACGCGCATCTCCGCCAGGTGGCGGAGGCCGTGAAGCGCGGCGTGTGGTCCGCGGGCGGCTTCCCCCTCGAGTTCCCGACGATCTCGCTCGGCGAGGTCCTCATGAAGCCGACCGCGATGCTGTTCCGCAACCTCATGGCGATGGACGTCGAGGAATGCATCCGCGCCTACCCCCTCGACGCGGTCGTGCTCCTCTCGGGCTGCGACAAGACCACGCCGGCGATGCTGATGGGCGCCGCGTCGGCCGACGTTCCGGCGATCATGGTCACGGGCGGTCCGATGCTCAGCGGCAAGTGGCGCGCCGAGGAGCTCGGCTCGGGCACCGACCTGTGGCGCCTGTGGGCCGAGCGGCGCGCGGGGCGCATGACGGACGAGGAGCTCTGCGAGGCGGAGTCGTGCATGTCGCGCTCGTCGGGCCACTGCATGGTGATGGGCACGGCCTCGACGATGGCCTCGATGGCGGAGGCGCTCGGGATGACGCTGCCCGGCGGCGCGGCGATCCCCGCGCCCGACTCGCGCCGGCTCGCGCTCGCCGAGCTCTCGGGCCGGCGCGCGGTCGAGCTGGCGCGGGCCGGCGGGCCGACGCCCTCGGCGATCCTCACGGCCCGGGCGTTCGACAACGCGATCCGCGCCGACATGGCGGTCGGCGGCTCGACCAACGCCATCATCCACCTGGTCGCAATCGCGGGACGCGCCGGCGTGCCGCTGCCGCTCGCGCGGTTCGACGAGCTCTCGAAGACCACGCCGTTCCTCGCGAACCTGCGCCCGTCGGGCAAGTACCTCATGGAGGACTTCTTCTACGCGGGTGGCCTGCCCGCCGTCATGAAGGAGCTCCTGCCGCTCCTCCACGGCGACGCGCCGACGGTCAACGGCAAGTCCATGGCGGACAACGTCCGCGACGCCAAGTGCTGGAACGAGGACGTCATCCGCCCGCTCGGTATGCCGCTCGCCAAGGAAGGCGGCACCGTCATCCTCTTCGGCAACCTGTGCCCCGACGGCGCGGTGCTCAAGCAGTCGGCGGCCTCGCCGCACCTGCTGACCCACCGCGGCAGCGCCGTCGTCTTCGAGGACCACGAGGACCTCCACCGGAGGATCGACGACCCGTCGCTCCCGATCGACGAGACCTCCGTGCTCGTGCTGAAGCAGGTCGGCCCGAAGGGCGCCCCCGGGATGCCCGAGTGGGGCGCCGCCCCGATCCCCGCGCGGCTCCTCCAGAAGGGCGTGAAGGACCTGGTCCGCATTTCCGACGCGCGGATGAGCGGGACCTCCTACGGCACGGTGGTCCTGCACGTCGCTCCCGAGTCGGCCGTGGGCGGGCCGCTGGCCCTCGTGAGGGACGGCGATCAGATCGAGCTCGACGTCCCCGGGCGCCGGCTGACCCTCCGCGTGAGCGACGAGGAGCTGGCGAAGCGCAAAGCGGGGTGGAAGCCGCGGCCGCCGAAGTTCACCCGCGGCTACGGCCGGCTCTTCCTGGAGCACGTGCTGCAGGCGAACGAAGGGTGCGATTTCGACTTCCTCCGCGGCCAGACACCCGTCCGCCTCGAGGACACCGCCGGACCCTCGCACAGCTGAGAGCGGTCAGAAACTCACCGGCCGCGTGCTCAGCGGCTGGCCGCGGGCATGGGCCCGCGCGTCCAGCAGGGCTCGCGATCCTCCCGATTTCCGGCACTTGGCTCCGCCGATCCGCCTGGCACCCGGCTTGCGTAATTCACGTGTAAGAGCGGCAGGCCCGACGCGTTTTCTAAGGCGGCGGGACAAGGAGGATCGGGAGCATGCGGGATTTCTGGAAAAGCGGAACCTTCTGGCTGACCGTCGCCGCGATCGTCCTGCCGGGTGGCCTTGTCCTTCTCGCGCTGAATCTCGAGCCCGTTCGCGTCTACGCGCGCTCCTTCCGACGCGGCGCCTGAAGCGCCGCCCGTAGCGAGCCCCGAGCCGCCGCCAGCGTCCGCGCCGCGGCACGCGCGCCGAGCCCCCGTCGCGCCATCACGATCGCGAGCGAGACGCTCCCGTGCGCCCCGCCGAGCAGCCGGGTCGCGCGCACGCGGGAGACACCAGCCAGCTCCTCCACGAGCCGCGCCGCCCGCGCCCTGAGCTTCGCCGAGCGCGGCTGCAGGTCCACCATCAGGTTGCCGTAGACCTTCCCGAGCCGGGTCATGCTCGCGGTCGTCAGCGTGTTGAGGACGAGCTTCGTCGCGGTGCCCGCCTTGAGCCGCGTCGAGCCCGCGAGGACTTCGGGGCCGGTCGCCGGCGCGATGACGACGGTCGCGCCCGACGCTCGCCCCGCGCGCCGCCGTCGGACGTGGGGGTTGCACGCGACGAGCACGGTTGCGGCGCCGCGGCGCCGCGCCTCGGCGAGCGCCGCCGCGACGAACGGCGTCGCGCCGCTCGCGGACACGCCGACGACCACGTCGCCGCGCCGCACGCGCTCCCGCACCGCGCGCCGCGCCGCGCGCCCGTCGTCCTCCGCGCCCTCGCGCGATCTGAAGACCGCGCCGCGGCCGCCGGCGATGATCGCCCGCACGACGCCCGGCCGCGTGCCGAAGGTCGGCGGGCACTCCGCGGCCTCGAGGACGCCGAGGCGGCCGCTCGTGCCGGCGCCGACGAAGACGAGCCGTCCGCCGCCGCGGAGCGCCCGAACGATCAGCTCGACGGCCTCGGCGACATCGCGGCGGACGCGGCCGACAGCGGCGACAGCGCGGTGGTCCTCCCGGTTCATGAGCGCGGCGATCTCGAGCGCGGAGAGCCGATCGAGGGCGCGGCTCGCGCGGTTCGCGCGCTCGGTCGGGAGCCGCGCGTAGCGAATTCGCCGGGGCGCCACGCTCGCATGCTACTACTATCGGGCGGGATGCCCACCGTCCTCTCGGGGCTCGACGTCCTCGTCCACGACGCGCGCGCCCTCCTCCGCGGCCGGCGCGTCGGGCTCCTCGCCCACCAGGCGTCGGTGGACCGGCGCTACGCGCACGCGGCGCTCCTGCTCGGCGACGTCCGCGACGCGCGGCTCGTCGCCCTCTTCGCGCCGGAGCACGGCCTGTGGGGCTCGCTCCAGGACCACGCCGCCGTCGGGGCGGCGCGCGATCCCGTCACGGGGCTCCGCGTATGGAGCCTCTACGGCGCGCGGCGCGAGCCCGCGCCCGGGATGCTGCGGGGGCTCGACGACCTCGTCGTGGACCTCCAGGACGTCGGCGCGCGCTACTACACCTTCGTCTGGACGCTGGCGCTCGCGATGCGGGGGTGCGCGCGCGCGGGCGTGCGCGTCGTCGTGCTCGACCGCGCGAACCCGCTGGGCGGCGAGCGCCTCGAGGGCAACGTGCCCGACCCGGCGTTCGCCTCGTTCGTCGGCCTCTATCCCCTACCCGCGCGCCACGGACTGACGATCGGCGAGCTCGCCCTCTACCTGAACGCCGTCCACGGGCTCGGCTGCGAGCTGACCGTGGTCAGGATGCGCGGCTGGCGCCGCGGGATGCTCTGGGAGGACACGGGCCTTCCGTGGGTGCCGCCATCACCCAACATGCCGACGCCCGACACCGCGCGGGTCTACCCCGGCGGCTGCCTCGTCGAGGGGACGAATCTGTCGGAGGGGCGGGGCACGACGCGGCCCTTCGAGTGGATCGGCGCGCCGTGGCTCGACGGCCACAGGTACGCGAACGGGTTGAACGCGCTCGGGCTCCCCGGCGTCGCCTTCCGCCCGGCGCGCTTCGAGCCCACCTTCCACAAGTGGGCCGGTCGGGTGTGCGAGGGCGTCCAGGTGCACGTCACCGACCGCGGACGCTTCAAGCCGTTCCTGGCCGGCCTGGCCGAGATGGCGGTGGCGCGGCGGCAGGCGCCGCGTCACTTCCGCTGGCGCCGCCCGCCCTACGAGTTCGAGCGCCGGCGGCTTCCGATCGACATCCTGCTCGGCACCGACGCGATCCGCCGCGCGCTCGAGCGGGGCGCTCCGCTCGGAGCGCTCGAGCGCGCGTGGCAGCGGGACCTCGCGCGGTGGGCGCGCCGGCGGGCGCCGTACCGGCTCTACCGGTGAGTCGGCGCTAGCCTCCGAAGAGGCGCGAGAAGAAGTTCTTCACGCTCTTGCCGAAGTCCACGGTGCCGTCGCGCACCTGCTCCCACGCGCTCTTGGCCTTCGGCTCGGCCGCCTTGCCGCCTTCCTTGATCTTCTCGCCGCTGAACTTGGCGCCCTCGACGACCGTGTTGCCGATCCCCTTGGCCGTCTCCTCGACGCCCTGGCCGATCTTGCCATCGCCGATCTTCTTGGCGCCGGTCTCGACCTGCTTGGTCGCGGCCTTGACCTTGGTGTCGTCCGCCGCGGCCGCGGGCAGGGCCAAGCCGAGGGCGAGCACCGTCGCGAGCGCAACAGCCTGAAGCCACATGGCACACCTCCCGACCATCATGGTATCAGGCCCGCGGCGGCGCGCCGCGCGTTACCCGGCGTAGCCACGCGGGATTCCAGTGGTCAAACATCGCGACTTCCCTCCCTTGCGGAGACCCACCTGAAGAGCCCGGCCGAGTCTCCGCTGGAGGTCCTTCTAGCAGCGCCCATGCCAGGGTCCGACGTGATGCACAATCAATACGTTACGAGACGGGCCCCGGCGAACACCGTAGGGTGACGCTCGTCGCGGACGTCAGGACGCTGACGGTCCCTCGAGCGCTGCGGCGCGTGGCCGGCGATACAATCGCGGCGTGCCCGATATCGAAGACCTCGTCGGTGAGCGGCTGATGATCGGCCTCCCGGGGCCTGCGCTTCGCGACGAGGACGTCCGCCTCTTCCGCGATACGCGAGCCGGCGGTCTCATCCTCTATCGACGCAACTTCGAAGGCCCCGCAGGGCTCCACACCCTGCTCTCGAGCCTCGAGGACGCGCTCGGCCGGCGTCTCCTCGTCGCGACGGACCACGAGGGCGGGCGCATCGTGATGCTGGGCACGGGCACGACGATCTTTCCGGACGGCCTCGCCGTGGGCGCCGCGGGCGAGGAGGTCTTCGCGCACCGCCAGGGCCTGTTCGAGGCGCGCGAGCTCCGGCGCCTCGGCGTGGACGTGAACCTGGCCCCCGTCCTCGACGTCCTCACCGAGCGCTACAGCCCGAACATCGGCATCCGCTCATACGGGAAAGATCCGGCGGTCGTCGCGCGCTACGGCGTGGCGCGCATCCGGGGCATGCAGAAGGGCGGGCTCTCGGCGTGCGCCAAGCACTTCCCCGGCAAGGGGCACTCGCCGCTCGACGCCCACCTGAAGCTTCCGACGATCGAGTCCACGTGGGCGGAGATGCACGCGGTACACCTCCCGCCGTTCCTCGAGGCGATCGCCGCCGGCGTCGAGTGCGTGATGACGAGCCATCCCGTCTATCCGAACCTCGATCCCGCGCGGGTGCCCGCGACGTTCTCGCGGCTCATCGTGGAGGAATACCTGCGCGGTCAGGTGGGCTTCAAGGGCGTGGTCGTTTCCGACGACCTCGAGATGGGCGCGGTGAGCGAGACGTGCCCGATCGGTGACGCCGCCGTGCGCGCCGCGGCGGCGGGCCACGACCTCCTCCTCGTCTGCCACACCGAGGCGGCGCAGCGGGCGGCCGCCGCGGCGCTCGTCGACGCGTGCCGGAGCGGCGGGCTCCCGCGGCGGGGCCTCGAGCAGGCAGTCGAGCGAATCCGCCGCCTCCGCGAGCGGCGGAGCGCGCGCTTCGAGGGCGGCCCGCCCGCGCCCGAGCCCGACGCGGCGCCGCTCGCGTCGGCGATCGCGGCGCGCGCCGTCACGCGGGTGGCGCCCGGCCCGGCCGGTCTCGCGCGCGCGCTGAACGGGCGCGTCGCCGTCGTCTTCCCGCGGTTCTCCGAGCTGGCGGACCGGATCACGGTGGAGCCGGAGATGGCCGACGAGCGGGGCTATCTCGCGCGCGCGTTCGCGCGGATCGGCATCGAGCCCGAGACGATCCTGGTCGCCATCGAACCCACGGCGGCCGAGATCGCCGCCGCCGCCGAGCGCGCGGCCGCGGCCGACGCGACCGTGCTCTTCCTCTACGACGCCCACCTCTACCCGTCGAACCGCGCGCTGCTCGACGCGGTCACGCGGCGCGCGCGGGTGCTCGTCGTGGTGCTCCTGCGCGATCCCTACGACGCGGCGCTGCTCGCGCCCGGCGTCCTCGGCCTCACCGCGTACGGCTGGCGCAGGCGCCAGATCGACGCGGTGATCGCGCGCCTCACCCATCCCTGAGCCGCGGACGCTCGCGCGAGCCTCAGCGCGGCGGCCTCGCGCCTGAGCTCGGCGAGCCGCTCCCGCGCGAGCGCTTCGAGCGCGAACTCGTTCACGCCCATGACGGTGACCTCCGCGTGTCCACGCCGGAGAGCTCCGGTCCGCGCGGCTCGCGCCGTGGGCGATGCTCCAACGGCGTGAGGACGAGGTCGAATCGCTCGGGGAACGCGGCATGGACGATGTCGAGGACGGCGCCCACGAGCGCCGGGCGCTCGAACGGCACGGCGATGGACACGCGCCAGCGCCCCCGCCGGCCCCGCGTCACGAAGGGCGCGACGACGGCGCCGAGATCGCGGTGGATCGCGTCGGTCAGCCGGATCTGGCGCGCGACCGCTTCGTCACGCCGCCGTTCCGCCCTCCGCACGAGCAAGAGCAGACCCAGCACCGTGGTGAACGGGAACAGCACGAAGACGACGGCGGCGAGCAGGGTCTGCATCAGCGTCCCTCCGCCCTTGAGACACCGCAGAGGGGTCAGCGTGAAATCGGATGGAGATCCGGGCGGCAGCTCGTGCAGGGCGCGAACCCGACGGCCTCGGCGCGCTCCCGCGACGCGAAGAGCGTGAGCTCGGCGAGCGAGCGCTCCGCGATCGAGCCGCACGTCGGTAGGCAGTACTCCGTCTCCCCCCGCGCCAGCGCGTACATGGCCTCACGCGCGATGCGGAAGTCGTCGTCGGCCCGGCGCGTGCGGACACCTTCGACGGCGAGCAGCTGCTGCTTCAGCGTGACCCGGTCGCCGGCGTAGCCGGTCAGATCGCCGGAGGACCCGATCACCCGGTGGCACGGGACGACGATCGGCAGCGGGTTCCAGCGGAGCGCCTGGGCCACGGCGCGCGTGGCCGACGGCCGGCCGAGCTCGCGCGCGATGCCGGCGTACGAGCGCACCGCGCCGTACGGGATCTGCGCCGTCGCGTCGAGCACCGTGCGATGAAAGGCGCTCCGCGCCAGGCGCAGATCGAGCGGCCAGCCGAGCCGGCTGCGCCGGCCGTCCAGGTACTCGAGGAGGTCGCGGTAGAGCGTCTCGACCTCGGCGCCGTCCTCGATCGGCTCGACGCCCGTGAGGTGCGCGAGGCGCGAATGCCCGAAGTCGCGCCCGCCGGTGAGGTACTCGATCCAGGCGACACCCTCCTCGGAACGGGCGATCAGGATCGGGCCGAGCGGCGACGCGAAGACGCGGTACACGAGGGCGCGGCGCCGGAGGTCGGCGAGCCGGACCTCGAGGCGCGCGCGCGCCGGCTCCTCGGCGGGCGCGGGCGTCCCGCGCCACGTGCCGACGACGCTGCCGATGGCGCGGTAGCGCGCGAGATCCTGGCGGCAGGGCGCGCAGGCACCGGTATGCGTCTCGACGCGCGCCGCCGTCGCGCCGTCCGCGTCGCCGATCGCGGTCGCGAGGAGCGCGGGTTCGATCTCTGCGCACACGGAAGGCTTGCGCGTCATTTCTCGTCTCCCCCCGGCGGAAGCTCGAAGCCGTTCAGGCTCCGGCGGATCTTGCGGAGGGCCTGGAACACGTGGGCCCGCGCGCTGTCCTGGGAGCACTCGAGGCTCCGCCCGATGGCGTCGTAGTCGAGGTCGTGGACCTTGCGGAGGGTGAAGGCCAGGCGCTGCTTGAGCGGCAGTCGCGCGACGACCTTGTCGAGCACCGCCCGGGCCTCGTTGAACAGCATCTCCCCCTCCGGTCCCGCCCCGTCGATCCCGCGGCTCCGGGTCACGCGCACCGCGGCGTGGGCCCGGCGGCGGCGTGACTCGGCGCGGAAGTGGTTCTTCGCGACGTTCGTCGCGATCGCGAACAGCCAGGCCCGGGCGTTCGCGTCGGGCGCGAGCGTCCGGTGCGCCCGGTAGGCGCGCAGAAACGTCTCCTGCGCCAGATCCTCGGCCTCGCTCGCCCGGAACGTGGTCCGGAGGAGATACCGGTAGATCTCAGGATGGTGCGTCCCCACCAGGGCGTCGAATCGCACAGAGTCCATCCATCTCCTTGAGACACCGGACGGGGCCCGGTGTGAAACGGAGTCTACGGGGCGCGGGGGCCGGGGGTCAGTGCCGAGAAGGCCAGGGCCAGCGCGACCGTCCCCGCCGTCCCGACGATCACGAGCCACGACCAGGCGAAGTCGAGAACGTGCCTCTCGGACAGGACCAGCAGGACCAGGTTCACGAGCGCCATCAGGACCATCGCCAGCACGTTCGCCCCGTCGGCGACCCGCCGCCGGCTCAACAGGCCCAGCAGGAACACGCCGAGCAGCGAGCCGAAGGTCACGCCGGCGATCTTGAACGCGAGCCAGAGGATCTTGTCGACGGCCGAGAAGGCGTACGCGATCGTGCCGAGGACCAGACCGAAGACCACCACGCTCACCCGTGACACGAGGAGGTAGTGGCGCTCCGGCCGGCCGCGCACCAGGAGCGGGCGGTAGATGTCGGTCACGAACGAGGCCGAGAGCGAGCCGAGCGGCGAGTCGATGGACGCGAGGACGATGGCGGAGAGCATCAGGCCGCGCAGGACCGCCGGCATCACCTGGCCGACGAAGTGCGGCAGGATCTCGTCCGGGCGCGACACCGGCAGCTGCGGGTGCTGCGCGTAGAAGGTGTAGAGCGCGGCGCCGAGGCTCAGGTAGATCGCCAGCGTCGCGAGCGTGCCGAGCGGCGTGAGCGAGAGCGTCCACTGGCTCTCGCGCCGCGACTCCACGGTCAGGAGCCGCTGCATCAGGTCGTGGTCGGTGCCGAACGCCGCCATCGAGCCGATGAGGCCGTTCAGCAGCGCCACCCAGACGATGTTCGGGTCCGTCAGGATCCGGCGCCAGAAATCCGGATCGCCCGGCGCCGGCCCCCAGTTGACGACGTTCAGCCGGCCCGCCTCGCCAGCGACCCGGAAGATCGCGGCGGCGCCGCCGTCGATCCGGGTGACGAGAAACACGAGCGTCGCGAGCCCCGCGCCGAGGAACAGCAGCGCCTGGAACACGTTGGTCCAGACCACCGCGGTGACGCCGCCCGTCCCGATGTAGAGGATGCACACGATGATGAAGAGGGCGAGGGTCAGGTCGAGCCGCCAGCCCATGAGGATCGAGACCGCGAGGGCCGCCACCATCAGCCGCACGCCCGAGCCCAGGAGGCGGGAGACGAAGAAGAAGAGCGATGCCGTCACCTGGCTCGCCCGACCGAACCGGTGGGCGAGGAACTCGTAGATCGTCGTCACGTCGTACCGGTAGAAGGCGGGGATGAAGAGGAGGGCGACGGCCCACTTCGCGAGGCTCGAGCCGACGAAGAACTGGAAATATTCCCAGTTCTCGCTGTACGCGGTGGCGGGCACCGAGATGATGGTGACCGCGCTGATCTCGGTGGCGAGGAAGCTCAGGCAGGCGGCCCAGCCGGGCACGCGGCGGCGCGCGAGGAAGAAGTCGACCGTGTCGCGCTGGCGGCGCGTGAACCAGAAGCCGATGGCGAGCAGGACGACCAGGGAGAGCGCGAGGATCGCGTAGTCGGGCCAGGTGAGCACGCGCTATTGTAGCGGGCCGCCGGACGGCGCGTCCTCCGGGAAGGACGCGCCGCGCGACGGCCCGCTACGGTGGGGCTACTGCTTGCGGCGCTCGGCCACCGCCGTGTCGAAGTTCTTCTTGCGGAGCCGGTCGACCAGGGCGCCGTAGGACTCGGCCTGGATCACGCGATCGAACTGGCTCCGATATGTCGAGACGAAGCTCACGCCGTCGATCAGCACGTCGTAGACCTGCCAGCGTCCGTCCCGGACGTGCAGCCGGTAGTCGAGCGCCGTCTCGGTCCGGCGCTGCGAGACCACCTTGGAGCGGACCGTGGCGAAGTTCCCGTCCAGAGCCTCGCCCGTGAACGTGATCTTCTCCCCCGCGTACGACTCGATCCGGTTCATGTAGGAGCGCTCGAGCAGGTCGCTGAACAGCGCGATGAACTCCGCCTGCTCGTCGTGCGAGCGCGTCGCCCAGTGCCGCGACAGGGCGCGCCGCGAGATCTCGTCGAAGTCGAACAGCTCACGGGCGATCCGCCGGATCTCGGCCCGCGGATCGGTCACTGGCTTGCCGTTGAGCTCACCGTCCTGGATGACGCTCGTCACCCGCACGATGGCCGATTCCACCGCCTCGCGCGGTCCCATGGCCGGCGAGGCTACTGCCGCCCCAGCCACCATCAACCACGCTGCCAGTGCCTTACCCATTGGCCCCTTCCTCCCGCCCCCTGAGGCAGCATCGGCCGTGCCACGAACCGTCCGAGCCCGGAACCGAGCAATATCAGACCCATAACGGAACCATGACCCGCCCATTATGGCCAGATTGGCAATGCTGTCGCTGGGTCGACACAGGGCCATAGCCCATGAGCTTCGGGCCTCCATCTCCGGGATACGATAGGCGCCGGAAGAGGCGGCACCTTGAACCCAGTAGGGACGGTAGTGGTCCCTGCCGTACCCTCAATACGCAGAACTCCTGAATCCGAGCACGGAAATAACCTGAGCCGCACGGAGGGGTTTACCTTTACCGGAAATGCGAACCGGGCTCCTGAGCGTGGGCGTGGACGTGGGCGGCACGTGGATCCGCGTTGCCGTCTCGCGGGGCGGGCGCGGCGTGACGAAGACCGTGCTGCGCGCCGACCGCGACCTCGGCCGTCTCGCTTCCCTGCTGGGCGCCACGTGGCGCCGCCGCGGCTGGACGCGCCACAGCGTGGCCGCGCTCGTCGTCGCCTCGCGCGCGATCTGGACCGAGCGGGAGTGCCGCGCTCTCGCGCGGCGTCTGGCGGGACTCGCCCGGCGGGTGCGCGTCATCCCTGACGCCCAGGCCGCGTTGCTCGGCGCCCTCGGCGACCGCCCCGGCGTTCTCGTGCTCGCCGGCACCGGCTCGATCGTGATCGGCTACGACGGCCGCGGTCGCTGGGCCCGCGCCGGCGGGCTCGGCCCGTTCCTCGGCGACGAGGGCTCCGCGTTCTGGCTCGGCCGCGAGTGGCTCCGCTCCCGCGCGGCCCGGGGCGACCTCCGCACCGCTCTCCGCGCCGCCCACGCCCCCGACACGGTCGCGCGGGTCGCCCCGTGGGCCCCCCGGGTTCTGGCGCGCGCCCGCAGGGGGGACGGTGCCGCGCGGGCGATCGCACGCGCGGGGCAGACGGCCCTCGCGGGTGAGGCGCGCGCGGTCGCGCGGCGGCTCGGGCTACGCCGGCCCGTGGCCATCAGCTGGGCGGGAAGCGTGCTCGATGACGCGTGGTTCCGGGCCGGGCTCGCGCGCGCGGTCCGACGCGCGGGCCTCGCCGCGCGCTGGCACCGGCCCGACGCCGAGCCCGTGCGGGCCGCCCTCAGACTCGCCGAGCGGATGCGCGAGGAGGCGTGACGGTGGGGGAACGACGCCTCGTCGTCACGGTGTGCCCGCGCGAGCGCGGCGTCGTGGTCCTGCCCGTCGAGCGTGGTGACCGCGCCCGCCGCATGGACGCCGCGGCGATCCTCGCGCGGCTTCGCGCGCTCGTGGCCGCTCGCGGGCTCGAGGACCGCGTGGGCTTCCGCGAATGCTGCGCCGGCGGCTGCACGCAGGACGGCCCCAACGTGAGCGTCGAGATCTTCCCTCCGCTGCGCCCCGGCGAGCGGCCGGACCACGTCGCGATTGGTTGGAAGACCTACGTCTATTCCCTCTCGACGCTCGACTGCCTCGCGACGATCCTCGACGAGAACCTCGAGCCCGCCGGCCGGCGGGCGGCCACCCGCGGCTGACGGGCGACGCGCTCAGCGCGGGCGCGCCGAGCGCGCCAGGAGCCCGTAGGCGATCGGCCCCGACACGGCGCCGATCAGGCCGGCGATCGTGTTGCGCAGGCCCGCGGTGGCGAGGGCGCCGAGCACGAACAGCGTCGGGAAGACGATCACCAGCATCGCGCCCGCGAAGCCGCCGGGGACCCGCCAGGGTCGCGGCAGCTCGGGCTCGACCACGCGCAGCCAGACGAAGGCCGCTAGCTCGACGAGGAGGCTCAGCGAGTAGAGCCACACGTCGAGAATGATCAGCTCCCTGAACGAGAACGCGGCGAAGACCGCGTAGAGCGCCGCCGAGACGATCACGGCCGGCCACGGCGTTCCGAAGCGCGGGTGCACGCGGCCGAGCCAGGCGGGCATCGCGTGATCGAGCGCGAGCACGTAGGGCAGGCGCGAGTTCGTGAGGAGCAGGGACATGAAGAGCCCGGCCGTGCTCACGACCGCCCCCACCGTCACCGCGTGAGCGAGCCACTCCCCGCCGACCGCGCTGGCCACGACCGGCAAGGCACCCGTCGACCACGCGCGCCACTCGAGGGCGCCCGACGCCAGCGCCACGCCGATCGGCAGCACGTAGGACGCGGCGAGCACGGGCAGGGCGAGGAGCGCGGCCCGCCGGAAGGTGCGCTCCGGCGCCCGCGTCTCGCCGAGGATGGTGGCCGGGGTGTCCCACCCCGAGTAGTTCCACATGACGACGGCGAGCCCCAGGCCGAGCGTCTCGAGCGTCTGGCCCTCCGGCGCGAGCGGCGTCCACGGCACGCCGCGGACGGCGCCGAGACCGACGACGGTGAAGACCGCGACCGGGAGGAGCCCGACGACGGCCAGCGCGACGGCGACCCGCCCGGTCGGCCGGATGCCGAAGAGATTCAGCGCGGTCAGCACGGCGATGAAGCCGAGCACGAGGACCCAGCGCTCGAAGGGGGTCATCGCGGGACGCCAGAACCGCACATACTCGACGAAGAGCGCCGGATAGACCGCCACGTCCACGAAGCTGTCGATCCAGCTCCACCAGCCGACCTGGAACGACCAGAAGCGCCCGAAGGCGCGCCGCGTCCACGCGACGTAGCCGCCCTCCTCGGGCATCGCGGAGGCGAGCTCCGACATCGCGAGGGCGACGGGCAGGCTCCAAAGGAGCGGCGTGACGACCAGGAGGATCAGCGTCATGCCGGGGCCGAAGGACGGCACGACGTCCTCGATCCCGTAGGGCCCGCCGCCGACGTTGAAGAAGAAGATCGCGGCGAGCGGAAGCAGCCCGAGCTGCCGCTTCAGCCCGTCGCCCAGGTCAGCTGCCCTCCGCCGCGGCGACGAGCCGGGGCAGCTCTTTCACCCACTCCTCGATGGGACGCGTCGCATCCACGACGATCTCGAGCTTGCCGCCCGGCAGCTTCCGCACGCGGCCGGGTGACGCGGGCCCGAGCGGAATGACCAGCTTCTCCCGGTGGATCCCGAGGGCGTCGGTGACCGCGAAGATGGCGTCGATCTCCTTCAGCGTGACGACCTCAAGCATCGGCGCCTCCCCCGGCATGCGCGGAGTCCCCCTCGTTGGCCTGCTAGACTAATCAACCCCATGCGCGAACGCGAGGGTAAAAAGCTCCGGCTCGGCGTCTCCGCCTGCCTCCTGGGCCAGGAGGTCCGTTACGACGGCGGCCACAAGCGGGACGCCTTCCTCACCGAGACCCTCGGCCCCTTCGTCGAGTGGGTGCCCGTGTGCCCCGAGGTCGAGATCGGTCTCGGGATCCCGCGCGCCACGCTCCGCCTCGTCGGCGGCGCGACGGCGCCGCGGCTCGTCGCCGAGAAGACCGGCGAGGACCTCACCGCGCGTATGCGCCGCTACGCGGAGGCGAAGCTCGGCGAGCTCGCGGCGCTCGGCCTCGACGGCTACGTGCTCAAGCGCGCCTCGCCCTCGTGCGGCCTCTTCCGCGTCCGCGTCTACCGGGCCCGCGGCGCGCCGGCGCGCGCCGGCCGCGGGCTCTACGCGCGGGCCCTCGTCGCGCGCTTTCCCCTGCTCCCCGTCGAGGAGGAGGGCCGCCTCGCCGACCCCGCGATCCGAGACAATTTCCTCGAGCGGGTCTGGGCGGCCGCGCGCTGGCGCGCCTTCCTGGCGACCGCGCCGCGGCGCGGCGACCTCGTCGCCTTCCACGCGGCCCAGGAGCTCGCCCTCCTCGCGCACAGCCCGGCCAGGCTCACGAGGCTCGGCCGGCTCGTCGCGACGCCGGGGCCGCTCACGCGCGCCCGGCTCGCGCGGTACGGCGCGCGCTTCATGGAGACACTCGCCGTCGGCGCGACGCGCGCCCGTCACGCGGAGGCGCTCCGGCGCCTCGCGGGCGTCCTCGCGCGCGTCCTCGACGCGACGGCCCGCGCCGAGCTCGCCCGGCTGATCCGGGAATACCGCCGCGGCCGCGTGCCTCTGCGCGTCCCGCTGACCCTCGCGAGGCGCTATGTCCGGCGCCTCGACCTCCGTGACCTCGCCGCCCAGTCCTATCTCGACCCGCATCCGCACGAGCTGCTGCCGCGCGAGCACGTGTAGTACGATGGGGCTCGCCGGCCGACGGCGGGAGGGGTCCGTGGCGTACGACTACCGTGGCTACTTCGGCGAGATCACGCTGACCCACGATCTCACGACGCTGCCGGGCGAGCGCCGGTGGACCCTCGCGCCGCCGGGGCGCGACGCCGAGCCCCACGAGATCGTCCTCTACCTCGGCTGCAACGTCCTCCGGACCTCTCACATGGTGCAGACGATCACGACGATCTTCGACCGCCTCGGCCTCGACTATGTCGCCGTCGGCGGGCCCACGTATTGCTGCGGCATCCAACACCACCAGAACGGCGACGCGGCGGCGGCGGACGGCATGAGCCGGCGCACGCTCGAGCTCTTCGGCCGTTACCGGCCGAAGGAGATCGTGATGTGGTGCCCGTCCTGCATCTACTTCTACGACGAGGTCCAGAAGATCCGCCTGTCGTTCCCGTTCCGCCACGCGACCGAGTTCCTCGTCGACCAGCTCCCCCGGCTCACGTTCTCCCGCGAGGTGCGGGCGCACGTCGCGCTCCACTCCCACGCGCAGAGCGAGCCGCGGCGCCGCGAGGGCCGGGCGGGGCGGCGGCTCCTCGAGGCGGTGCCCGGGCTCGCGTTCGTCCCGATCGAGCCGGAGGCGCGCTTCGGCCGGATCTGCACGGCCGCGGTCCAGCGAGAGCTCGGGCTCGACACCTGGAACCGCCTGGTGCTCGACGAGATCGACCGCGCCCGAGCCGCGGGCGCGGACACGCTCGCGACGATCTATCACGGCTGCCAGCGCCTGCTCTGCGGGTTCGAGACCGAGCGGCCCGTGACGATCGAGCACTACCTCTCGGTGTTCGCGCGCGGCCTCGGCATCGAGTTCGAGGACAAGTACAAGACGTACCGGCTCTGGCAGGACCCCGAGCGCATCCTGGCGGAGACCACGCCGTGCCAGCGCGCGAACGCCGTCGATCCGGCACGGGCTCGCGCCTTCGTCGAGCGGACGTTCGGGCGGCGCGCGTCTCCAGCGCCCGCCAGCGACGCCTCGCCCTCGTAACGCGCCCGGGGCCTCAGGTCGCGCCGGCGCCGAGCGCCCGCTCGGTGGCGTCCTCGGCCGACCGCACGCAGTCGGCGATGCCCACGCCGCGATAGCCGCCGCCCGCGAGCCCGAGGCCGGGGAGCGCGGCCACACGCCGCTCGATCGTCTCGACGCGCGCCAGGTGGCCCACGCGGTACTGCGGCATCACGGCCGGCCAGCGACAGACGCGCGTCAGCACGGGCTCGGCCGTGACGCCGAGCGCCTGGCGGAGCTCGTCGCGGGCCCGCTCGACCAGCGTCGCGTCGTCCGCGCCCAGGATGGCCGCGTCGAGCGCGCCGCCGACGAAGGCGCGGAGCAGCGTGTGTCCCGCGGGCGCCCGGCCGGGATATTTCACGCTCGCGAAGGTGCACGCGAGGAGCGCGCGACGCTCGGTGCGCGGCACGACGAAGCCGAAGCCGTCGAGCGGGTGCGGCACGTCGGCGCGGCGATAGCCGAGGGAGATCGTCGCCGACGACGCGTAGGGGATCTCTCCGAGGAGCGTCGCGAGCGCCGGGTCCGTGTAGCGGAGCAGGCGCGCGGCGACGTGCGTCTCGGCCGCCACGATCACGCGGTCGGCGGCGAACGTCCCACCGGCCTCGGCCGCGACGCGCCAGACCCCGCCGTTCCGCTCGATCCCGACCACGCGGTGCTTCACGAGCGCGGCGCCGCCGGGAAGCCGCCCGGCGAGCGCGGTGACGAGCTCCTCCATCCCCTCCTTGAACGTGACGAACAGGCTCCAGCGCGCGCCCGAGGTGCCGGCCTGCGGCGCCGCGCGGCTCGCCCGCCAGAGGGCGAGGACGATCGAGCGCTCGCGCTTCTCGAGCTCGAGGAAGCGCGGCAGCGTCGCCGCGAGGGAGAGGTCGTCGGGATCGGCCGTGTAGATGCCCGCGACGAGCGGCTGGGCGACGCGCTCGAGCGCCTCGCGGCCGAGCCGCCGCCGCACGAACGCGCCGAGGCTCTCGTCGTCGGCGTGGCCGCGGGGCAGGACGAGGTCGAGCGCCACCCTGAGCTTCCCCGGCCAGGAGAAGAGGCGCGAGGCGAGAAACGGGGCGAGCCGCGTCGGCGCGAGCAGCTGGAAGCCGTCGGGCAGCGGATGGAGCCGCCCGGCGCGCCAGACGAAGACCTTCCGGTACCGGTCGTCGGTGCGCGCGAGCCGGTCCTCGATGCCGAGCCGCCGGCAGAGCGCCAGCGCCCACGGCTTCTCCGAGAGGAACGAGTCCGGGCCCGCCTCGACGAGGAAGCCGCCGGCGCGCTCGGTCGCGATCGTGCCGCCGAGCCGCTCGCGGGCCTCGAGGAGCACGAGCTCGAGCGCGATGCCCCGTTCCCGCGCGAGCTCGACGGCGCGGTGCGCCGCCGCGAGCCCCGTGACGCCGCCGCCGACGACCACGAGCCTCATGGGGTCACCCCGCGGTCCGCACGAGATCGGCGAGCATCGCGATGAACGCGGGATGGTCGTTGACGGCGGCGGCGCGATGGAGCGTCAGGCCGTTCGCCGCGGCGAGCGCGCGCGCCTCGACGTCGAGGTCGTAGAGGACCTCCACGTGGTCGCAGACGAAGCCGATCGGCGCCACGACCGCGTGGCGCTCACCCTCGCGCGCGAGCCGCTTCAGGACCTCGCCGATGTCGGGCTCGAGCCACGGCTCGCGCGGGCTCCCGCTCCGACTCTGGTACGCGAGCGACCAGCGCGCGTGCTCGAGCCGTCGTGCGACGGCGCGCGCCGCGGCGGTGAAGTCGGCGACGTACGCTGAGGCGCTCGCCATCTGGACGGGAACGCTGTGGGCCGTGAAGACGAGCGGCGTGCGAGCCCGCGCGGCCGCCGGGACCGCGGTGAAGGCCGCGCTCACACGGTCGGCGACCGATTCGATGAACTCCGGCCGCTCGAACCACGCCGGCGCGAAGACGATCTCGGGCGCGTCCGCGACGCGCGTGCGGGCGTCGGCGACGTCCTGCTGATAGCGCTCCCACGAGGCCTCCGTGCGGAACGCCGAGAGGATGACGCCGAGGGCGCGCTTCACGCCCCGCTCGGCCATCGCGCGGAGCGTGTCGTGGAGGAAGGGGCGCCAGTTCCGCATGCCGACGAAGACGGGGAGCGCGGGCCCGCGCGCGGCGAGCTCGCGCTCGAGCCCGCGCGCCTGGGCGAAGGTGAGGTCGCTCAGCGGCGAGCGCCGGCCGGGCATCCGCTCGTAGTGCCGCGCCACCTCCTCGAGTCGCTCCGGAGGAATCGGCCGGCCGCGCGCGACGAGCTCGAGGAAGGGGCGGATCTCGTCGGGCGCCGTCGGACCGCCGAACGCGATCAGGAGGACGGCGTCGAGGGCCGTCACCGGCGGTCGCTGAGCTCGTGGACGATGTCGACGAGCGCCTTCACGTGCTCGACGGGCGTCTCCGGGAGGACCCCGTGCCCGAGATTGAAGATGTGACCCGAACGGCCGGCCGCGCGCTCGAGGATCTCCTTCACGCGCTGCCGGATGTACGGCGGCTTCGCGAGGAGCACCGCGGGGTCCAGGTTCCCCTGCACCGCGACGTCGTGGCCGACCGCCGCCCACGCCGCGTCGAGATCGACGCGCCAGTCCAGGCCGATGACGTCGCCGCCCGCCGCCCGCATGAGCGGCAGGAGCGCGGCGGTGCCGGTCGCGAAATGAATGACCGGCACGCCGGGCGTGAGCCCACGGATCACCGCGCGCGTGTGCGGCTGGACGAACGCGCGGTAGTCGTCGGGCCCGAGCACGCCCACCCACGAGTCGAAGAGCTGCACGGCCTGCGCGCCCGCGGCGATCTGGCCCGTGAGGTAGCGCGCCGTCGCGTCGGCCAGGAGCTCCATCAGCCGGTGCCACGCCTCGGGCTCCTCGTACATGAGGCGCTTGGTGTGGAGGTAGTCGCGCGACGGGCCGCCCTCCACGAGGTACGAGACGACCGTGAACGGCGCGCCGGCGAATCCGATCAGCGGCACCCGGCCCGCGAGCGCCCGCGTCACGCGCCGCGCCGTCTCGAACACGAAGGGCACCGCGCGCTCGACGTCGATCGGCCGGAGCTTCGCGACGTCGCGCTCGCTCCGCACCGGGCGGTGGATCACGGGGCCCTCGCCCTTCGCGAACTCGAGGCCGACGCCGAGCGGCTCGACGAGCAGGAGGATGTCGGCGAAGAGGATCGCCGCGTCCACGCCGAGGCGGTCCACGGGCTGGAGCGTGACCTCGGCCGCCGCGTCGGGGTTCCGGCACAGCTCGAGGAAGCCGTACTTCGCGCGCATCGCGCGGTACTCGGGCAGGTAGCGACCGGCCTGACGCATGAGCCACACGGGGGTGTACGGCACCGGTTCCCGCCGGGCGGCCCGGAGGAGCGGGGCATCTGGCGGTGGCACGCGAGAGAGCTTATCATCTGGCCCCATGGCATACATCTCCGGCAAGCAGGCGTTCCTCCAGATGCTGAAGCAGGAAGGCGTCTCGGTCATGTTCGGCAACCCGGGCACGACCGAGCTCCCGCTGATGGACGGCCTCGCGCGCGAGCC
>DATFVL010000040.1 GCA_035260325.1 Candidatus Methylomirabilota bacterium
AAGGCACTCACGCCAGACCGGTGGAGTCGTGCTGGGATTCACCCAAAGCGGGGGCGTTTGACTGTCAACGACATCGTGACCCACATGGCTTGGCACGACGACAACCACTTGGACCAACTCAAGCGGGCGCTGGCAGGGCGGGCGTGAGGGAGTGACACTCGAACGTCTACCCGCGCTGGTTCCAGTGTGGTTCCAACGCACCCCGATACACCGCGATGCACGCGGGTTGGGCGTCATGGGACTTCGTCGCAATCACGCGGCGTTGCGTTCGGATGCGGCGGCGTGTGAGAATCCCGACCGGGATTCGTAATCAGCAGGTCGTGGGTTCAAGTCCCACCGCCGGCTCCAGCCTTCCTCGCTAGTTAGCTCGCGACCCGAGAAATCCCCGAAGTTTAGACGCGACCTCTTCCGCCGCCCGCCGATCCCCCACACGCTTCGCCTTCCGCCGGCCACGGTACGTGATTGGAGTGCTCCCAAAGAGCTGCTCACCGCGAGGAGCTTAGATCACTTTTTACAGCGCAACGCCGAGGTCTACCACGACTGGCTCTCCTTCGACGACAGGAGATCGCTCTGAGCTAAAAGCGGAACGAGATTCCGCTGAGGAAGTGGTGCGTGCTCAGGTGGGTTCTGAACTTGATCTCCCCCGAGTCGAGCGCCGCCCGGACGTGGGTATACCGATACTCGGCGAAGAGGGCGATGCTCCCCGTGAATTCCCACGCCACGCCGCCTCCCACTTTCAGGCCATGGGTCGCGCGCGTGTCGAAGCCCTCGAGATGCTGGATGTAGAACCCCGGTCCGATCGTCAGGTACGGCTGGAGCTGGCCATGAGGGAAGTCCGTGCTCACGAGCATCGGCCACCGGAGCATCAGGTCGAAGGAAACCGCGGTGATGAAGAAATCGACCTCCCGGAATTTCACGGGCCCTGCGCCGGAGACGTTGATTGGGGCCTTGAACAGGACCCCCCTGGTATCGGTGATCGTCCCCTTTCCTATCTTGGTCTGAGCGCCGATGTCTGGTCGAAAATGGGACACGTCTAGGCTGAGCCCGAAGAACTTGGGGGACTCGAACCAATGCCCAACGCGGCCGCCCACCGAGAACGATTTATCGAAGCTGACATTCGAGACCAGGCCGGCCGTGGCCACGCCATCAAGATGCCCGTCGAGGGAAAAATGATGGCTCTCGGTGACACTCATGCCGCCGTACAGGTCGGTGAACCACTCTGCGGCTGCGGGACACACGCCGACGACAAGCCAGGTCAGCGCGACCGCCATCGTGACGAGTGATTTGGCCGGGAGCATATGGGCAGAACGTCTCTGCTCCCTAGCCAGCCGGTTCACCGCTGACGGTCAAAGCATCGACGTGGTTGCGGAACACTCTCGTATCGGTTGATCAATGTGCCGCTCGACTTCATGACCTCCCCATCGAAACGGTCTGGATGTCTCCCATGTCGAGCCGGGTGCCGGGCCCTTGGAGCCAGCGCTGGGTTGACGAGAGCGAGACGAGGGGCTAGTGGTCTTCGGACGCAGACGGTCGGGCGGACGACGTCGGGGAATCCCGCAGAAACTGTGTTCGTCGGCCGTGCCGAGTCGGAGCGAACACAATGAGCTTCGACGAAACATCCGGTGACTCGATCACATCGCTCACTCTGCCGACAGGCTGAGGGGATTCAGCGTGTGCTGGCGATGCAACGACTTCGCCCCTGGGCTGGACCACTCCATCCATGAAGAGCGCGTCGTTATCGAAGAAAAAGACGCCGGGGGTCGAAGGATCGACGAAGTCGACTCCGATGTAGAGCACGAGCAGGAGCGTCCAGTGACAGCCAAGCCTCATACGGGCAATATACTACGATGCCGGTTGCATGCCGGCATGCTCGGGAAGACGGTCGAGCCACGTTACACCAACGCGGACCTGGTTGATCAATTCGTCGGCGAACTCCGCGCAGCCAGCACTCGTTGAGATTTCAGAGCACCTTCCGAAGCTCCGTGAGCCCGCCACACGAGGCACGATCGCTTCACCACTGGACACAACAGAGCAACAAGCAGAGCCACGTCATCAATGCACCCCTCGGTTGCAGCTGGGTTGCATTTCTCGCCTCGATCTGCCACTTTTTGGCGTGTCCGATTTCGAAATATCGATGGCTTCGGGATCAGGAGGGCTCTTCGTAATCAGCAGGTCGTGGGTTCAAGTCCCACCGCCGGCTCCACTGTTCAGCTCTCCCGTCCACCCCACCGCACGGAGCGTGAGATGAGCGATCTGGGTCGTCGCGAGGAGATCCGGGTGCCCGGCATGTCCGAGCCCATCAGTCACTTCACCCACGTCGTCAAGGCGGGACGCCTCGTCTTCGTCTCGGGCTGCGTCGCGACGGATGCGCAGGGACGCACGGTCGGCGGCGCCGACGTCACCGCGCAGGCCCGCCAGGTGCACGAGAATCTCAAGCGGTGCCTGGCCGCGGCCGGCGCGACGTTCGCCGACGTGTGCAAGGTCACCGTGTTCCTGAAGAACGTCGCCGACCGCGAGAAGATCAACGTCGCCCGCACGGAGTACTTCGGCACGCACCGCCCGGCCAGCACGCTGGTCGAGATCTCGCGCCTCGTGCGCGACGACCTGCTGGTGGAGATCGAGGCGATCGCCGTCCTGCCTGGATGACCGAGGGGATCGCGCCGATCCTCGATCGGGCGCGCGCGCTCAGCGCGCAGGGGCGCTGGGCCGATGCCGAGGCGGCGTACCGCGAGGCGCTCGGCCGCCGCCCCGACGACGCGCAGGCGCACGTCGGGCTCGGCTGGGCGCTGCGGCGGCAGCGCCGCCCCGACGAGGCGGAAGCGGCGTTCCGACGCGCGGTCGCGCTCGCGCCGGCGAGCGCGTCGGCGCGCGTGGAGCTCGGCGGCGCGCTCTTCGAGCAGGGGCGGTACGCTGAGGCGGCCGCGGCCTTCGCCGAGGCGGTCCGCCTGCGTCCCGACTTCGCGAAGGCTCACGTGAGCCTCGGCCTGGCGCTCGCGCGGCAGGGCGCGTGGGCGGACGCCGAGGCGGCGCTCCGCGAGGCGCTCCGGCTGCGGCCGGGCGATCCGGTGGCCCGCGCGAACCTCGGCACGGTGCTCCGCCGTCAGCGCCGGCCGGCGGAGGCCGAGGCGATCCACCGCGAGGCGCCGCGCCGCGCCGCGACGTCGCGAGTCGAGCTGGCCGTCGCGCTCTACCAGCAGGCGAAGTACGCGGAGGCGGCCGAGGCGTTCCGCGCGGCGCTCGCGGAGCACCCGCGGCACGCGAGGGCGCGGCTCGGCTGGGGCCTCGCTCTCGAGCGCCAGGGCCGCCTCGCCGAGGCGATCGACGCCTACCGCGAGGCGGTGCGCGTCTGTCCCGACGACGCGAGCCTCCACCAGCGGCTCGGCCTCGCGCTGCGGCGCCGCCACCGCTACGGGGAGGCCGTCGCGGCGTTCCGCGAGGCGATCCGCTGGGCGCCCCGCGACGCGCGCTCCCACCACCACCTCGGCGTCGCCCTCGAGCGCCACGGCCACCACGACGAGGCCGCGGCGGCGTTCCGCGCCGCCATCCGTCTGCGCTCGCGCCACGTGCGTTCGTACCTCGGCCTGGCGGCGACGCTGCGGCGCCAGGGCCGGTGGGCGGAGGAGGCGGCGACGTACGCGGACGCGCTCCGGGTGACGCCCGACGACGCCGACCTCCTCGCGGGCCGCGGACTCGCCCTCGGCGCCGCCGGCGACTACGCGGCCGCCGCCGACGCGTTCCGCCGGGCGCTCGCGTTCCGGCCCGACGACGCCGACCTCCACTACGAGCTCGGCGTCGCGCTCGGCCGGCAAGGGCGCCACGCGGACGCGGAGACGGCGCTGCGCGAGGCGGTGCGCCTCAAGCCCGACTCGCTCAAGGCGCGCGCCAACTTCGCGCTCGGCCTCGGGCGCCAGGGCCGCCACGCCGAGGCGGAAGCGGCCTATCGCGAGGCGCTCCCGCTCCGGCCGCGGCACCCCGCGCTCCACCGCGGGCTCGGCGTGTCGCTCTACTGGCAGGGCCGCTACGACCTCGCCGAGACGGCATTCCGCGAGGCGATCCGGCTCAAGCCCGACTACGTGCGCGCCCACTGCGACCTCGGCGAGATGTTCGTCGAACGCGGGCGCTGGGCGGAGGCCGAGGCCGTCTACCGCGCCGCCACGCGCATCGCGCCCGAGTCGGTGACGGCGCAGACGGGGCTGGGCGGCGTGCTGCAGGCGCTCGGGCGCCAAGCGGAGGCAGAGGCCGCGTGTCGCGAGGCGATCCGGCTCGACTTCGACGAGGCGCGCGCGCACTTCGTCCTCTGGGACGCGCTCGAGGCGCAGGGCCGCTTCCGCGCGCTCCGCGAGGCGGCGCGTGCCGTCGTGGCGCGCCGGCCCGACCACGCCGACGCCCACGCGCGGCTCGGGCGGGCGCTCTACGAGGAGGGGCGCTTCGCGGAGGCGCGCGCGGCGTACGAGACGGCGGTGCGCCTCAACCCCGGCGTCGCGCGGTTCCGCGAAGGGCTCGCGCGCGTGCTAGGGAAGCTTCAGTAGCTCGCGGAACTTTTCGAGGTCGCGCGCCGGCGCGTCGGGGTGCCGCGCCACGAGCGCGTACACGCCGGCCGGATCGCTCTCGATGCCCCGGCTCGCGCGCGCGAAGACGCGGACGAGGGTCCGCGCCTCCTTCTCCGCCTTCGCCGTCGCGGCCGCGTGGGCGAGGCGCCCCGCCCACTCGAGCACGCGGCTGTCGAGCTTCACGAAGCCGGTGACCGTCGTCGTGATCAGGCTGCGGCTGTCGGGCGCGGGCTGGGCCGCGTACTCGATGACGACCACGGCCTGCCCGTTGATCCGCGGGAGGAACCAGGTCTTGTAGGAGCCGCGTGCGTACATCATGCGCGTGCCGCTCGTCGCGTAGACGACCATGAACCGCCCGGTCGCGCCCCAGCCGTCGTCGAGCCAGAGCCCGCCGGCGTCGCGCCAGATCCGATACCGCGCGAGCTTGAGCGCGCGCGTGACGTGGGCCGCGAGCTCGGGGTGGTCGAGGAGGTACTCGAAGACGTCGCGCCGCGTGACGAAGGGCTCGCCGTCCGCGCGCGTCGCGACCGAGGCCTGCTCGCTGACCTCGGCGAGGAGGAGCCGCTCGGCCGGCGCCAGGTCGGCGGGCAGCGTGAGGGCCGGCCGGGCCGCGAACGCGCTCCCGACGAGCCCCAGGAGCGCCGCGGCGGCGAGGACGAGAGCCGGCGTCGGAGGACGGGGCCGCTTCCGCACGGTCGAGGCTCATTATGTCATGACGCTTGACGTGGACCCGCCCCGTCCGTAGGCTCGGGGGACTACCGAGACGGTTCGCAACGGTTCCGCGCCCCGGCCGGGGCGAGAGGGCAGGGGATGTACCAGCACCTCTTCGCGATCGTCGAGCGCCTTCCGGCGTTCTGGCGCACGCCCGCGTCGTCCCTCGGCGCCGTCGCGGCGCGCCCCGTGGACGAGCTGACCCTCCTCGCGAGCCCGTGCGAGGGCGTGCCCGAGGCCAACGCGCGGACGCTCGCGAGCCACCACGACGTGGTCAGCTCGACGCTCGACGCGGCCGCGGTCCTCCCGTTCCGCTTCGGCACCGTGGTGCCGGCGACGGAGCTCCCCGACTGGCTCGAGGCGCACCGGACGCGGATCCGCACGACCCTGACCGAGCTGCGCGGCCAGGTGGAGATGAGCGTCAAGCTCCTGCGGCTCCACTGCGGGCACGGCGCGGACCGCGCGTGCCCCGAGTGCGCCGGCGGCGCGCCCGGGGCCGCGGAGCTCGGCGACCTCGCCGAGCGCCTTGTCGAGCGCGCCGGCGTGGCCCGCTGGCGCTTCTCCTCCTCGGCCCACGGCGACAACATCGCCGGCTCGGTCGCGTTCCTCGTCCCGCGGCAGGAGGTGCACGCCTTCCTCGCGCGCATCGCACCGGTCGCGTCGCACGCCGCGGGGATCGCGGTGGTCCCGACGGGGCCGTGGCCCGCCTACTCCTTCGCCGGAAATTTCGATCGCCTGCCGCTCGCGCGCGTGCCGGCGGCCCCGCCGTCCGGGGAGCGCCGGCTCGGCTAGGACCGGGCGCGCCGGCGCGCCTTGCCCCGCCGTGGCGTTGTGGGATAGGCTCGACGGCCCAGGAGGGTGGGGATGAAGCGGCTGCGCCGCGCCGCCGTCGAGGAAATGATGGAGAAGCGCCCGGACGCGACGCTCGAGGCGGCGCTCGAGGTGTTCGAGGTGTTCGCGAGCGGATCGCTGACGGACGAGGTGTACATCTTGGACGACGTCGGCGGCAAGTGCATCGCCATCGCCCCGACGGCGCTCAAGGAAAAGTACCGGCGGGGGTGAGCCATGGCCATACTCGTGATCTCGCACCAGATGGGCGCGGGCGGCCCGGAGATCGGCATGGCGCTCGGGCAGCGGCTCGGCTATCGCTACGTGAACCAGGAGCTCCTGCTCGACGCGGCGCGCCGGTACGGGCTCGCCGAGGAGCGGCTCTCGCACCTCGATGAGTCGAAGCCGACCCTCTTCGAGCGGTTCGACACCGAGACCCGGCACCACATCACCGTCCTCCAGACGACGCTCCTCGAGTTCGCCGAGCTGGACAACGCCGTGCTCATGCGCGGCGGCGGCCAGTGGCTCCTGCGCGGCGTGCCGCACGCGCTGCGGGTGCGCCTGATCGCGCCGTTCGAGCATCGCGTGAAGCAGTGGATCAAGCGCACCGCCGAGATGACGGGCGAGGCGCCCACGCAGCGCGCGGCCGCCGACTTCGTGCGGCGCGACGACTCGGAGAAGGCGGGCCGGATGCGCTATCTCTACGAGGTGGACATCTCGGACCCGAACCTCTACGAGCTTATCGTGAACGTCGAGAAGCTCGTGTACGGCGCGGTGGTCGAGATGCTCGCCGGGCTCGTGCGTCGCCCGGAGATGGCGACGAGCCCGGAGGGGCAGCAGCTCGTCGCCTCGCGGGCCCTCGCCTCCCGCGTGCAGGTCGCGCTCGCCACGCACCCGGAAACGCGCCGGTACCGGATCACCGTCGAGGCGCAGGGCGGCGTGATCACGCTCGAGGGCACCGCCGCGCTGGACCGCGCGGTCGGGGTGGCGCGCACTGTCCCCGGGGTGAAGGAGGTCAAGACCCAGCAGCTCGAGATCCCGCCGATCCCGCCCTTCGTCGCCTAGCGACATGGGGGGTCCCGACATGGCCCCCCATACCCCCCCAAAGTTCGGCCGTCAGCGTCGCGGCCCCGGGGCGTCGGCGCCCGCGCGGTCCGGCGCCTCGGCGATCGTGAGCTGGACGCTCTTGCGCTCCTTGTTGCGCACGAGGCCGAGCGTCACCGCCCGGCCCACCTCGGCGTCCGCCGAAAGGCGCTGGAGGTGGTGATAGTCGTCCACGGTCGTGCCCTGGAAGGTGACGATCACGTCGTTCTGCTGGAGGCCGGCCGCGGCGGCGGGGCTCCCCGGGTACACGCGCGCGACGACGGCGCCGTGCGTGTCCCGCATCCCGAGCGCCTGCGCGAGCTCCGGCGTCAGCGGCTGCATGGCGACGCCGATCCAGCCGCGGGTCACGCGGCCGCGATCGATGAGCTGGCTCGTGACGCGCCGGACCATGTTGGCCGGGATCGCGAAGCCGATGCCCTGGCCGGTCGCGACGATGGCCGTGTTGATGCCGATCACCTCGCCCCTGAGGTTCACGAGCGGACCGCCGGAGTTGCCGGGGTTGATCGACGCGTCGGTCTGGATGAAGTTCTCGTAGGTCGAGATGCCGACGTCGGCACGCCCGGTGGCGCTGACGACGCCGACCGTCACGGTCTGGTCGAGCCCGAACGGGTTGCCGATCGCGATCGCCCACTCGCCGACCCGCAGCGCGTCGGAGTCGCCGAGCGCCGCCACCGTGAGCGGCACGGTCGGCTCGAAGCGGATCACCGCGAGGTCGGTCTTCGCGTCGGAGCCGACGATCCGTCCGCGGAACTCCTCCTTCGAGGCGAGCCGCACGGTCACGCCGTCGGCGCCGCGGACGACGTGGAGGTTGGTGAGCACGTAGCCGCGCTTGTCGATGATCACGCCCGAGCCCAGTCCTGGCTGGTGGAACTCCTCGCGCCGGCCCGGACCACGGCCGAAGAACTGGTCGAAGAAGTCCTTGAAGGCCGGATCGTCGGCGAACGGTCCCGGGATCGCGGGCGCCCGCCGGGGACGGGCAACCTGTACGGTCCCGATGTGCACGACGGCGGGCCGGACGCGCTCGGCGACCTGGACGAAGGCCGACTGGAGCGCGTCGGCGGGGGAGACGGGGGTCGGCGCGATCTCACGCACTGCGGCACGGCCGGTATAGAGGATCGCGTGCGTCCAGAACCCAGCGCCGGCAAAGGCGAAACTGGCGCTGAAGACGAGGATCGCGCGGCCAGTCTTTGAGGGCATCGGGCTCGCTTCCGCGGCCGGCTCGCGCTCGGCGCGGGGGCGGAGGAGAATGTTAGCGACCGCGGAGGCCGAGTGTCAAGGAAACTATTGCAATCATGTATTTTCCTTGACGCTCCAAAGCTCGAAAAGCGACAATGACGTAATAGTTAACGAAGTCTTCAGAACCCATATGATACGGCATTTCTTACGCAGGACCTTCTGCGTCACACTGATCTTGTCCCTGCTGGCGCCAGGTCTGGGGGCGGCACAGCAGCCCGCCCCGGTTCTGCCGGTGCCCGCGACGTCGGTCCCTGTTCGGGGCTCGGTGCCCGTCCCGATCCCCCCGGGGAGCCGCACCATCCCCGGCCCCGACTACCGGCTGGGTCCCGGCGACGTCCTGGACGTGCAGATCGCGGGCCGCCTCGAGGTCATCCGCTCCCAGGTCGTCGT
Organism: Candidatus Methylomirabilota bacterium; assembly: GCA_035260325.1. NCBI lineage: Bacteria > Methylomirabilota (SeqCode) > Candidatus Methylomirabilota bacterium. Next base: position 8,820 of record DATFVL010000040.1, read on the forward strand.
CGACCTCGAGGGCGCGATCAGCATGCCGCCCATCGGCTCGATCCCGCTCGCGGGCCTCACGCTGCTCGAGGCGCATCGCCGCGTCGCCGAGCGCGCGCACGCCGTGTACAAGTTCGTGGAGATCACGCTTGCCGTCGCCGCGCCGCGCGCCTTCGAGATCACCGTGTCGGGCGAAGTCGACCGGCCCGGCACGATGCTGGTGACCGCCACCCGGCGGCTCCACGACGTCATCCTGGAAGCGGGCGGCGTCACGCCGCGCGGCAGCATGCGCCGCGTCCTCGTGCGCCGGAAGGCCGACGCCGAGTTCGATCTGCTGCGCTTCGAGCTCAAGGGCGACCTCTCGCAGAACCCGTTCGTCGAGGAGGGCCTGCGGATCGTCGTGCCGCCCAAGGGTCCGTCGGTGACGCTCGCAGGCGCCGTGCGGCGGCCGGGCGAGTACGAGATCGGGCCGGACGGCTCGCTCGCCGCGCTGCTCGAGCTCGTCGGCGGCCTCGGCCAGGCGGCGGCCGGGACGGAGGCGCGGCTGACGCGCGTCGGCGCCGACGGCCGCAAGGAGACGCTCGCGCTCGACCTCCTCACCGCGCTCCTGCCGCCGGCCGACGTGAAGCTCCAGGCCGGCGACGCGCTCTTCGTGCCGCCGCTCTCCGTGCTCCAGGACGTCGTCGAGGTCCGCGGCGCCTTCGTCGGCACGGCGGACTCGAGCAAGACGAGCGTCGCCGGCAAGGCGACGATCGTGCAGCGCTTCGAGCTCGCGCAGGGCGACCGCGTCCGCGACATCGTCCAGCGCGCCGGCGGCGCCGCCGCCTACGCCGACCTGCGGCTCGCGGTGATCGAGCGCGGCGGCCAGACGGGGCCGCGGCAGCGGATCCCGGTCGACCTGCAGCGGCTGCTCGTCGACAAGGACGAGGCGCAGAACGTCCTCCTCCAGAATGGCGACGTCCTCCAGCTGCCCATCGTCGAGGACAAGATCTACGTTGTCGGCGAGGTCAAGCTGCCGGGCGGCTTCGACTACCGCCCCGACCTCACGCCGCGCGAGTACGTCACGCTCGCGGGCGGGCCGACGAACCGCGCGAAGCTCCGCGCGACGTCCGTGATCTTCCGCAATGGGCGCGCGTACGCGATGGCCGACGCGCCGCCGCTCGAGCCGGGCGCGGTCGTCACGGTGCCCGAGGTGGCGGTGAAGTGGTGGCAGGACTATCTGCAGATCGCGTCGGTCCTCGCGGGGCTCGTCACCGCGTACACCGGTGTCTACATCCTCTTCAACGGCCCGTTGAGCCGCGGCGGCCTGTAAGCGATGTACGAAGCGTACTGGGAGCTCACCGAACCGCCCTTCGACAACTCGCCGAACCCGAAGTTCTTCTATCTCTCGCCCGATCACGAGGAGGCCCTGGTGCGGCTCGTCTACACGGTCCGCCACCGCAAGGGCTGCGGGATGCTCACGGGCGAGTACGGGTGCGGCAAGACGACGCTCTCGCGCGCGCTCATCCAGCGCCTTGAGGCGGAGCGCTACGAGATCGGGCTCCTGACGAACCCGAGCTGGACGCCGGTCGACTTCCTCCGCGAGGTCCTCTACCAGCTCGGCGTGGAGACGGAGGAGAAGAACAAGCCCGAGCTCCTCCACATGCTGAACGACGTGTTCTTCCGGAACTACCAGGCCGGGCGCGACAGCGTCGTCATCGTGGACGAGGCGCAGCTCATCGACGACGATGCCGTGTTCGAGGAGCTCCGCCTGCTCCTGAACTTCCAGACCGACGACCGATTCCTCGTGACGCTCCTCCTCATCGGCTCGCCCGAGCTCGCCAGCAAGGTGCGGCGCCTGAAGCACCTCGACCAGCGGATCACGCTCCGCTACCACCTGAACACGCTCGACTACGCGCACACGGCGAACTACATCGCGCACCGCCTGAAGATGGCGGGCCAGGCGAAACAGCTCTTCAACGAGGAGGCGATGAAGCTCATCTTCGATTTCACGCGCGGCACCCCGCGCGAGATCAATAACCTCTGCGACGTCGCCCTCCTCGTCGGCTACTCGAAGCGCGTGAAGGAGATCGGGGAGAAGATCATCGCCGAGGTCATCAAGGACATGGTGGGAGTCTCCTGATGGTGCGGATGAGCGACCTCGTCCGCGGCACCGTCAGGCCGAGGCCCGCGGCCGAGAAGGCGCCGGCCGCCGAGCGGCCGGCGCCGGCCTCGGGGACCGGCGTCCCGCCGGCGCTCCCGCGCACGCGCCTCGCGGCCGTGGCCCCGGCACCCGCGCCGGCGCCCCCGGCGCCGCCGCAGGCCGAGCCCCCGGCGCCGCCGCAGGCCGAGCCCGCGCCGCGGCCCCCGGCGCCGGAGACGCCCCCCGCGGCGGCCGCGCCGGTCGAGGCGCCGGGCGAGAAGGTCGAGGCGCTCCACGGCGAGCTGCAGGAGTTTCTCGCGCGGGTGCGTGAGCTCGTGCGCGGGGGCGGGCCGTTCCCGTGGGCCGAGCTCGAGGGGCTGATGGCGCGCGTGGTCGTGTCGCTCGAGCGCTCCGGGGACCTCTTCTGGGCGGCGAACAACCCCGCCGCGCCGCCAGGGGTCGACTACCTCGCATTCCACCAGGCCCGCGTCGCGGTGCTCGCCGTCCGGATCGGCATGGACGTCGGCTACGAGCGCCGGCGGCTCATTCTGCTCGGCATGGCGGGCTGCCTCATCGACATCGGCCTCTGGCAGCTCCCCGAGGGCGTGCTCCGGAAGGTCGACGCGCTCTCGCCCGAGGAGCAGACGCAGTACCAGTCGCACCCGCGCCTGGGCGCCGAGCAGCTGCGCCGCTGGTCACCGCCCTACGAGGGGCTGGTCGAGGCTGTGCTGCATCACCACGAGCGCGAGCAGGGGCAGGGCTTCCCGCTGGGGCTCGCCGCCACGGCGATCAACCCGGACGCGAAGATCCTCGGCCTGGTGGACACGTACGCGGGGCTCACCGTCCCGCCGACCTCGCGGCCGCGGATCCGGCCGCACGAGGCGATCCGCGACATCGTGCGCGGGAAGCACGAGTCCTTCCCGTCCGCGCTCGTGAAGGCGCTGCTCTCCGAGGTGTCGGTCTTCCCGCCGGGCACGCTCGTGCGCCTCAACACGGGCGAGGTGGGCCGTGTCGTCGCCGTGAACCGGAGCCATCCGCTCCGGCCGCGCCTCGAGATCATCGCCGACGGCAAGGGCCACCGCCTGGCCGCGCCGAAGACGACGGACCTCGCCGAGGCGCCCTTCCTCTACGTCACCGGTCCCGTCGCGGAGGGCGGGCGGTGAGCGCCGGGGAGGTTCGCTAGTGGCGCAGTACGAGATGAACCTCCGCGACTACTGGCTGATCGTCCGCCGCCGCCGGCTGATCATCATCACCTCGACGGTGCTCGTCGCGCTGTTCAGCTTCTGGTTCGCCAAGCAGAAGGTCCCGATCTACCAGGCGACCGCCGCGGTCAGGTACGAGCAGTCCACGCAGCTCTCGGGCCTCCTGGTGGAGGTGCTGTCGTACTCGACCGCGGACAACATCGAGACGCAGGTCACGATCATCAAGAGCTACCCGATCCTCGAGGAGGTCGCGAAGCGGCTCGGCCGGCTGCCGCAGACGGTCTCCGGCGAGGCGCTCCGGGAGTCGAAGACCTACTGGGGGGCGCTCGACGCGATCGCCTCGAAGATCAAGGTCACGCGCGTGCCGACCACCAGCATCCTCGAGATCGCGGTCACCTCGACCAACCAGCGCGAGGCGCGCGACATCGCGAACGCCGTGACCGACGCCTACCGCGACTACAACCGCACGCAGCGGAACCTCCGTCTCACGGAGGCGCGCAAGTTCATCGAGGGCCAGCTCAAGGACGTCGAGGCGCGTGTCAAGCGCGCCGAGGCGGAGGTGTGGGCGTTCCGGGAGGCCAACCGGATCATCTCGCCCGGCGCCGAGTCGGCCGTGCTGCTCTCGCTCTTCACGCAGGTGCGCGGGGACATCGAGAAGGCCCGCCAGCAGCGGACCGAGCTCGAGCTCGTGCAGCAGCGGCTCGCGCGGAGCGACACGGTCGGCGCGGCCGAGCGCGTCTTCGTGGACACGACGAACCCGGCGGTGCAGCGGCTCCAGTCGATGTACTCCGAGCTCCTGCTCGAGCGGAACAACCTCGCACTCGAGGTGACCGACAAGCACCCGCGGCTCCAGGCGCTCGAGGACCGCATGCGCGAGGTGCGCATGGAGATGCGACGCGAGGTCGCGGCCCAGATCGCGGCGCTCCGGAGCCGCGAGGAGATCCTCAGCCGCCAGATGGGCGAGCTCCTGCAGAAGAACCGTGAGATCCCCGAGGTCGAGCTGGCGATGCAGCGCCTCCAGCGGGAGGCGAAGAACAACGACGACCTCCTCACGCTCCTGAAGGCGAAGCACCAGGAGGCGCTGATCAAGGAGTCGGAGAAGATCGAGGAGGTGACGCTCGTCCGGCCCGCCGTCGAGCCGGAGGCGCCGGTCGGCACCGAGGCGCTGAACACCGTCCTCGTCGGCGCGCTCGTCGGCCTGTCGCTCGGCCTGGTCCTGGCGTTCGTGCAGGAGACGCTCGACACGTCGATCGGCACGATCGAGGACGTCGAGGCATATCTGGAGGTGCCCGTGCTCGGCGTGATACCGCACATCGACGCGCGCGAGACGGTGCAGCGCATCCTGGCGCGGCGCCCCTCGCTGGCGCAGATGGAGCCGGACGCGCTGCTGAGCCACGCCCTGCTCATCACGCACTTTGATCCGAAGTCGCCGGTCGCGGAGGCGTACCGCACGCTCCGGACGAACATCCAGTTCGCGCGCCTGGAGCGCGCCGGCAAGCTCCTCGTCATCACGAGCCCGACGCTCCAGGAGGGCAAGACGACGACGATCGTGAACCTCGCGATCACGATGGCGCAGAGCGGCCAGCGGACGCTGCTCGTCGGCTCGAACATGCGTCGCCCGAGCATCCATCGCTTCTTCGGCATCGAGCGCGAGCCCGGCCTCTCCGACATCCTGGTCGGTAGCGTCCAGTGGCGCGACTGCATCCGGACGGTCGCGGACATCCTCATGGGCCGCTTCGAGATGGAAGACGTCATGTCGGCGCCGGGCCTCGACAACCTGCACATCATCGAGGCGGGGCCGATCCCGGCCAACCCGTCGGAGCTCCTCTCGACGCCGGCGATGACCGCGTTCCTGCGCACCGTGCGCGAGGAGTACGACATCGTCCTCATCGACACGCCGCCGGTCCTGCCGGTCACCGACTCGGCGATCGTCTCCTCGCAGGCGGACGGCGTCGTCCTCGTGTATCAGGCGGGCAAGGTCGGACGCCTCGTCCTGAAGCGCGCAAAGATCCACATCGAGAACGTCGGCGGGAAGGTCTGGGGCGTCGTCCTCAACGACGTGAAGACCGAGATCGCCGGCTACGCGTACACGCACTACTACACGCACTACTACGGCGAGGAGACGGTCGTCGACCCCGGGAAGGAGCGCTTGCAGCGGGTCGGCGGCTTCTTCCGCAGGCTCCTGCGGCGCGGCGAGGCGCCGAAGGAGAGGGCGGGCGTCGAGCTCCCGCCCGAGACGCCGCAACCGCCGGCCGCGGCGGCGGCGGTCGAGCGCCCGCCGGCCGCCGTCGAGCCTCCGGCGCGCCCCGCCCGGAAACCGCGCCGCGGCGCGCGTCGCGGCTTCTTGCTCGCCTTGGTCGTCGTGCTCGCGGGCGCTGCGGCGGCGGGCGTCTTTGCCTGGCGCGCGGGCTGGCTGGCGGGATGGCTGCCGGCCGACCTCCGGCCGAAGGCGCTCCTCCTCCTTCGCCAGAAGCTCGACACGCCCAGGCCCACCGTGCCCGCGCCCGGCGCGCCCCCCGCTCCGGCTCTCGTGACGCCGGCGCCGGCTCGCGCGCCCGTGGCTCCGGCGCCCTCCGCGCCCGCTCCCGCACCCGCGCGCAGCGCGCCGCCGAGCCCGGCCCCCGCACCGTCCGCCCCCGCCGTGTCCACGACGCCGCCGCCGGCGACGGGCGTGCGCTTCGCGCTCGAGTTCGGGCCGTTCGTCACGCAGGCGGAAGCCGATCGCGTCGAGCGCCGGCTGAGCCAGGCGGGCTACGCGACCGCGCGCTCGCGCCAGCGGCAGACCGGCGCCGCCGTCTACGCGGTGGTCGTCGAGAAGGTCCCGAGCGCGCGCGAGGCGCAGGCGGTCGTCGCCGCCCTGCGCGCGCAGGGCTTCGGCGACGCGGTCGTGGTGGGCAGCGCCGAGCCGCTCGGCGTACGCGTCGGCGCGCCGCTGCCGCTGCGCGGCGCGGTGCAGCTGGCCGAGCGGCTGCGCGCCGCCGGCTACCAGGTGCGCGTGGCGGCGCAACCGGGGGAGGCGACGACGTTCACGATCCGGCACGGGAACTTCGCGACGGCCGAGGAGGCGCGGGCGAAGAGCGAGGAGCTGATGCGCGCCGGGCTCGCGAACCAGGTCGTCCGGGCGAAGTAGCGCCCCGCACCCGGCCGGCCGATGGACTTCGCGTTCGTCCTGGCGATCGCCCTCGCGGTGTTCCTCGTCGTCTTCATCAAGACGGAGGTCGGGCTCTACCTCGTCATCTTCTCGATGCTCCTGTCGCCCGAGCTCGGCTCGGCCGGCGGCGGGCTCGCCGAGGGCCGCCGCATCATCGTCCGGACCGAGGACGTCCTGCTGCTCGTCGTCGCGTTCAGCTGGTTCGCGAAGACCGCGGTGAACAAGGAGCTCGGCCTGACGGTGAAGACGCCGCTCAACCAGGCGATCTCGATCTACATCGCGGCGACCGCGATCGCGACGCTCGTCGGCTACGCGACGGGCACCGTCGGCGGCCTCGGCGGCTTCTTCTACGTCCTGAAGTACGTCGAGTACTTCGTCGTCTACTACATGGTCGTGAACAACCTCGGGGACCGCCCGCAGGCGTGGCGCCTCGTGACCGCCGCGTTCCTCACCGCCATCATCGTCAGCCTCATCGGCGCCGCGCAGATCCCGTCGGGCCAGCGCGTGTCCGCGCCGTTCGAGGGCCGGGAGGGCGAGCCGAACACCTTCGGCGGCTACCTCCTCCTGATGATGGCGATCGCCGGCGGCATCGCGCTCGAGACCAAGCGCTTCCGCGTGCGCGCCACGTGCCTCGGCCTCATCGTCCTGATGTCGCTGCCCTTCGCCTACACGCTCTCGCGCGCGTCGTTCCTCGGGGTGCCGTTCGTCCTCGGGACGATGGCCGTCTTCTCGACGCGGCGCCGCCTGGTCGTGAGCGCGCTCGTGGTGACGATCGTCGCCTCGCCGCTCGTCGTCACGCTCCTGCCCAAGCCGGTCGTGGATCGGCTCCTCTATACGTTCCAGCCGGAGACCGGCCAGGCGACGGTGCGGCTCGGGCGCATCGCCTTCGACCCCTCGACGTCCGCGCGCCTCATCAGCGTCCAGTCGGCGCTGGTGGGCTGGGCGAAGCGCCCCTTCCTCGGCTACGGCGTGACGGGGTTCGGGTTCATGGACGCCCAGTACGCGCGGACGCTCGTCGAGACGGGCATCCTCGGCCTCGGCGCCTTCCTCTGGCTCGTCTGGTCCGTGCTCCGGAACGGCGTCGGCGCGATCCGCTCCCTCCGGGACGACGACGAGCGCGGGCTCGCGCTCGGCTTCGTCGCGGGCCTCGTCGGGCTCCTCGTGCACGCGATCGGCGCGAACACCTTCATCATCGTCCGCATCATGGAGCCCTTCTGGTTCTTCGCCGCGGTGATCGTCACGCTCCCCGTCTTGGCAGCGCAGGAGACGGCGGTGCCCGCGCGCCCGGCGCGGACGGCCCGGCGCGTCGCGTGAGACTACAGCGCAGGGTGCGCGAGCGGGCCCGCCGGGTCCAGCTCCTCGTGATGGACGTGGACGGCGTGCTGACGGACGGCCGCATGATCCTCTCGGAGCGCGGCGACGAGCTGAAGGCGTTCAACACCCGCGACGGTATCGCGGTGGCGCTCGCCAAGCGCGCGGGCCTCCGGACGGCGATCGTGACGGGCGAGTCGAGCCCGATCGCGAAGGCGCGCGGCGCGAAGCTCGGCGTGGACTCGGTCGTCCTGGGCGCCCGGCGCAAGGGCGAGACCGTGGAGGCGCTCATGGCCGAGTTCGGCTTGCCCGCCGAGGCCGTGGCGTACGTCGGCGACGACCTCCTCGACATCCCCGCGATGCAGCGCGTGGGGCTCGCGATCGCGGTCGCCGACGCCGCGCCGCCGGTCAAGGCGGTCGCCCACGTCGTCACGCGCGCCGCGGGCGGGCGGGGGGCGGTCCGCGAGTGCGTCGAGCTGATCCTCCGGGCGCAGGGCGCCTGGACGCGCGTCGTGGGCGCCTACGTGAGCGAGCACGGAGGACGATGACGCCGCCCGGCGCCCCGGGGCTCCGCGGCCGGACCCTCCGGGGCTTCATCCTGCTCGCGGCGCAGCGGGTCGCGAGCCTCCTCGTGATCGCGGCGGGCGGGATCGCCCTGGCCCGCCTGCTCACGCCCGCGGATTTCGGGTTCTACGCGATCTTCTCGTTCGTCATCGGCCTCTGTGTCACCCTCTCCGACCTCGGGCTCGGGGCGGCGCTGGTCCAGCGGCGCGACCTCGACCCCGCCGTCACGCTGGGCACGACCTTCACCCTGAACCTCGCGCTCGCGACCGCGCTGGCCGTCGGGCTCGCTTTGCTGGCGCCCGTCGTCACGCGCTGGCTCGGCGCCGCCGCCGACGTGACGGCGCCGCTGCGTTGCCTCGCGCCGCTGATCGTGCTCGCCTCGCTGCGCACGCCGGCCGCCGTGCTCCTCGAGCGCCAGCTCGCCTACCTGCCGCTCACGATCGCCGAGACCGCCGACACCGTAGTCTTCTACGCGGTCGCGGTCGCCGCGGCCTTCGCGGGCGCCGGGCTCTGGAGCTTCGTGTGGGGCGCGCTCCTCGCGCGTCTGGCCAACGTGGCGATCGTCTGGGGCGCGGCGCCCCTCCGGCCGCGCCCGGCCTGGCGGACGCACGAGCTCGCGCCGGTGCTGCGGTTCGGCCTGCCGTTCCAGGGGAACGCTCTGGTCACGACCGCGCGCGACGCGAGCATGCCGGTCGTCGTCACGGCGTGGAGCGGCGTCGCCGGGGTCGGCTTCCTCAATTGGGCGTTGACGCTCGCGTTCCAGCCGCTTCAGCTCGTGACGATCGCGGGCAAGGTCCTCTTTCCGGCTCTGTCCCGCGTGCAGGACGACGCCGCGCGGTTCGCGCGAGCGACCGAGCGTGCACTCAACCGCATCACCACCGTGCTCTATCCGGCGGCGCTCCTGCTGCTCGCGGGAGCCGATCCGATCGTGAGATTCGTCTACGGAGACGCGTGGGTGCCGGCGATCCCCGCGGTGCAGCTCTTCTGTGTCACCACGCTCCTGGGCGGAACCTCCACGATCCTCGTCCACGCGCTCTACGGCCTCGGCCGCGCCGACCTCGTCTTCCGCTTGAGCCTCGGCTGGGCGGCGCTCGTCTGGAGCCTCACGCTGGCGCTGGTCCCTCGGCTCGGCTTCCTCGGCTTCGCCGTCGCGAGCGTCGGCGTGTCTCTCACGAGCGTGGCCCCGCTGCTCGTGCTACGCCGCTCGGTCCCGATCCGCTTCCTGCCGGCGGTCCGCGTCCCATTCGCCGCCGCCCTCTTGAGCGCGCTCGCGTTCGGGACGCTGGCCGAGGTGTGGATCCACGATCTCCTCTCGCTGCTCATCGGCGGTGGCGTGTCGCTCGCGGCCTACGTCGGTCTGGTCCTGCTCCTGGGCGGCGCGGCGTGGCGCGTCGAGCTCGTGGCGGACTGGCGCACGGCGCTCCAGGGATGACCCAGGGCTACCCGCCGGAGTTCTTCGAGGGCCTCCGGAAGACCGCCCGGCGCTCGGCCGAGCGCGTCGTGCCGCTGGTCCTCGAGCTCGTCTCCCCCGCGAGCGTCGTCGACGTCGGGTGCGGCGTGGGCAGCTGGCTCGCGGTGTTCAGAGAGCGCGGGGTGCGAACGATCCTCGGGATCGACGGCGAGTACGTGGATCTCAGGCACCTCGAGATCCCGCACGAGTGCTTCC
>DATFVL010000041.1 GCA_035260325.1 Candidatus Methylomirabilota bacterium
CGCAACCGCCTCGTCCGCCTGACCGGGCCCGCCCTCAGCGCGTCGTTCCTCTACGACGCGGTCGGGCGCCGCATCGCGAAGACGATCAACGACGTGACGACCCAGTTCCTCTATGATGGACCCGACATCGCCCAGGAGGTCGTCAACGGGCTTGCCACCGCGTATCTGCGCTTGCCCTTCGTCGATGCCCCCGTGGCCCGCGGCGCCGGCGCCTACTACCTCACCGACCACCTCGGCTCGATCCTCGGGCTCACCGACGCGGCCGGCGCCCTCACCACGCGCTACGTGTACGACCCCTTCGGTCTCGCGACGGCCGAGGGGCCAGCGTCCGACAACCCGCTGCAGTTCGCGGGACGTGAGAACGACGGCACCGGGCTCCTCTACTTCCGCGCGCGGTACTACGCGCCGGCGCTCCACCGCTTCCTCGGCGCGGACCTCCTGCCGGGCCTCGGCGCGAATCGGTACGCGTACTTGGGGAACAACCCGCTCGGCGCGCTCGACCCCTTCGGGCTGGAGACGATCATCATCACCGGGGGCTCGGCCTCGAGTGGCCCGGGCGGGTCGAGTGCGGGAGCCAACCCGGTGAACCCTGGTCTCACGCAGATCGCGAACCGCCTCGAGCCCCGCGAGAAGGTCGTGGCGATCCTCAACAGCGGTCAAACCGATGAGGCGTTCGAGCGGGCGTGCAATCTCAAGAAGAGCGGGCATCCGCTGTTCATCATCGGACACAGCTGGGGCGGGGAGAAGGCGCTCCGCGTTGCGCGGCGCCTCGTCGCCGACTGCGGGATCGGGCCCGACCACGTCTTCACGATCGACCCCTTCTCGGCCCCGGACGTGAAAGCGCCTCCCGGCGCTCCCGTGACCAACTTCTACCAGCGGCGAAGCTGGTGGTTTGGGGGGCCGGAGGTCGAGGGCGCAGTCGCAAACATTTTCGCTCCCGAGGCATTCCATGGAGACATCACCCGAAAGATGATCGTGCAGGACACAATCGTACAAACGATTTTTGAGAGCCGCGGTGTCGGACAGCCTCTTGGAGGGCGCTACTGACATGAAACGTGGGCTGGGCTGTTTCGTGCTCGTTCTTCCCCTGCTCCTCCAGGGATGCCTTCTCGATATCGCGCCGGCGCGCGAGGCGCTCGACGAGACCTGGAAAGCACGTATGCTGGCCGGCGAATACGGAAGCTGGTTCCATGGAAAGAAGTCGGCATCCGTCGGCCGAGACGAGATACGATCCTCGCCGATTGGGGCTGACCGGACGCGCTACGGCATTAGCCTCGAGAATGAAAGTACGCTCGGAGGCGGAGCGTGGTCGATGGACGGCGGGATGGTCGCGCGCGTCAGTCGACCGGGCGAGAGCGCGGAGCTCTTCGGCAAGAAGGTTTTGAGAATCCACGGTCCCTGGTACACCGTGACTCACCTCGATTACAGCTATGAATTCTTCCTCGTCGTGCGCCCGACTGCGACAGGACGCGGCCGGCTCGTCAAGCAATGGAGCTTTCCGCGAGAGAAGCTGGCGCTGAGGACCGCGCCGGGCGTTCTTGAGAGTCTGCCGCCGGACTATCCACCAGATGTTCGGAAATCACTGGAGTCCGAGGCGAACAAGAGATTCTACATCGACGGATTTCTCAGCTTCGACGAGCCGAGCAAGACGGCGACCGTCGCGATCACGGGGCTCGTCCGGCCGTTCGAGGAGCGCGTGGACCTGTCGGACGAGCTCCGGTAATCCCTCCTCTGTCAGCCGCAGAAATCATCAGAGCGTCAGAAAATTGCTGCCGCGAGCAGCACATGTCACGCGAGCGACACGCGGGTCTGACGCGTGACAAGTGACGGTGTGACCTAGCAGAATCCGTGTCACGATAGCGCGCGTCGCTCGCTGGCACGCGCAGTGCAGTAGCAGGACGCCGGGCTTCATCGGTGAAGCCGATGACCCGAGCAGTGGCGCCGAGGTCTCGTGAGGAGACCTGCGGCGCCGTTTTCGTCTCTGACAAGCGTTTCGTCTCTGACAAGGAGGACGGATGATTCGGATGCTGATCGGTCTTTCCGCATTCACCGCGCTCGCGGTGGGGATCGCGCTGGCCCACCGCGGCGACGTCGAAACGGCGCGCCGGCAGGATGCCGACGCCTCGTGGACCGCCCACCTTCACGTCCTGGACGACGCGCTCGCGCGCGGCGACATCAGCGCGGCCGTGCACGCGTGGCACGACGCCAACGCCGCGGCGCTCGCGAGCCGGCGCTGGGACGCGCTGGTCGAGGTGGGCGACGCGTTCCTCGAGATCGGGAGGGCGACAGGCACGCCGAGCGCGGCGAAGCCGAACGCGCGGCTGGCGTACCTGGCCGCCCTCGGCCGCGCGAACGCGGAGAAGTCCGTGGACGGTGTCCTGCGTGTCGCCGAGGCGTTCGAGAAGCTCGGCGACCACGAAGTGAGCCGCCAGTGCCTGAAGCTCGCCGAGCGGCTACGGAGCCAGGGATGACGCCCAGGCGCATCCTCGTCCCGCTGAGCGCGCATGACGACGCCGAGGCCGTGCTGTCCGTGGTGGCGGCGCTGGCGCGAGAGAGCGGCGCGGTCGTCCGCTGCCTGCGGGTCTGGCCGATCCCGGAGCCGCGCAGCGCGAAGTCCGACCGCGTCGTCGCGACCGTGGACCAGGAGATGGAGCGGCTCGGCGCTCAGGCGCTCGACGACTTCCGCCGCGCCGAGCCGTGGCTCCGGGGCGTGCCGGCGGAGAGCGTCGTGCGCTTCGGCAGCGCGGCGCGCGAGATCCTGGTCGAAGCTCACGCCTGGGACGCCGACCTCATCGCGCTGACGCAGACGGACGGCTGGCTCCGCCGCCTGCTCGGAGGCGGAACGACGCGCGCGGTCGCGCGGAAGGCCACGGTGCCCGTTCTCCTCTGTCGCCCGCGCCGCGAGGGAGGCGTCCGGCTCAGGTGGGCGACGGCGTGAGTGAGCCAGGCACCGTGGCCAGGACCGACGGGGCTAGCCGGTCGGCTGGAGGAGGTTCCGCCGCTGCTCGCGGAGCTGCCGGAGCTGCTGGCGGACCTGCGCCGCCTTCGCGAGCTGGTCCGCGGTCAGGACGTTACGGATCTCGAGCGCGAGCTGGACCCGCTCCTTCGCGAGCTGGCCGCGCAGCTGGTCGAGCTGCTGCGTCAGCGGGCCGAGCGTCGCGTCCGTCGGGGCGCCGGCGCCGTAGAGCTGGTCGCCGAGCTGCGCCTGCGCCGCGCGGAGCTGTTGCCCGAGGGCGCGGAGCTGTGGCCGGTGGCTGGTGTAGATCTGACGGATCTGCGCCCTCTGGGCGTCGGTGAGGCCGACGCTCCGGAGGATCGCGCCGCTCCAGCCGCCCGTGCCGCCGTGCCGGCCCCAGTGGCCGCCGTCGGCGAACACCGTTGCGCTCCAGAGCGCGATTGCCATCATCAGCGCGAGGGCGACAGTCTTGCGCAGTGTCATGGTCGTTTCTCCTTCCGGGCGCTCGAGCGCCCTCGCTATCACTGACGAACCCCGGACCCGCGCGTTTACCGTTCGGAGAGTTTGCGGTAGCATGAGGGCCCATGAGCTCGGAACGCCACAGCGTCTGCCCCCTCGACTGTCCCGACACGTGCAGCCTCACCGTCACCGTGGAGGCCGAGCGCATCGTCTCGATCCGCGGCTCACACGCCAACCCCTACACGGCCGGCGTGCTGTGCGCGAAGGTGCCCGCCGCGTACCCGGCGTTCGTCCACGGCGAGCGGCGGATCAGGACGCCGCTGCGCCGCACGGGCCCGCGCGGTGAGCCGCGCTTCGAGCGGATCTCGTGGCAGGAGGCGCTCGACACGATCCACGCGCGCTTCACGGCGATCGTCGCCGCCCACGGCCCGCAGGCCATCCTGCCGCTGAACTACGCCGGCCCGCACGGCAGCCTCGCGGGCGGCTCGATGGACCTGCGCTTCTTCCACCGGCTCGGCGCGAGCCTCCTCGAGCGCGGACCGCTCTGCGGCGGCATCCGCACCGAGGCGTGGGTGGGGACGTACGGCGCTGCGCCGGGCATGCGGCCCGAGCAGGCCGAGCACGCGCGGCTCATCGTCGCCTGGGGCAATAACGTCACGTGGTCGAACCTCCACCTGATGCCGGTGATCAACCGCGCGCGCAAGCGGGGCGCGAAGCTCGTCGTCGTCGATCCGCGGCGGACGCCGGTTGCCCGGCAGGCCGATCTCCACGTGGCGCTGCGGCCCGGCACCGACGTCGTGCTCGCGTGGGCGCTGGCCGCCGAGCTGGAGCGGCGCGGCGCGCTCGACCGGGAATTCATCGCCCGCCACGTCGAGGGCTTCGAGGAGTACATGACGCTCGCGCGGCGCTGGAGCGTCGCCGAGGCGGCGCGGGTCTGCGGCGTGCCCGAGAGCCACGTGAGCACGCTCGCCGAGTGGTACGCGACGATCTCGCCGGCCGCGATCAGCGTCGGCAACGGGCTCGAGCGCAACCAGAACGGCGGCAGCGGCGTCCGCGCGGTCTTCGCGCTGCCCGCGCTGGCCGGGAAGTTCGGCGTCCTCGGCGGCGGCCTCGTCAACGGCGCCCGCTACGCGTTCCCGAAGACGGCCGGGCGCCTGCAACGCCCGGACCTCGTGCCGGCGGGCACGCGCACGCT
>DATFVL010000042.1 GCA_035260325.1 Candidatus Methylomirabilota bacterium
TGCATCCCGGCCCGCTCATGTACTCCGAGATCTACCTGCGGCTCGAGCCGCTCGGGCTCGAGCGCGTGGCCGCGGCGGTGCGCGCGGCCGGCCACGACGTGCGCGTGCTCGACCTCCAGATCTTCCGCCGGCGCGACTACCTCCGCGAGCTCGACGCCTTCCGCCCGGCGGCGGTCGGCTTCTCGCTGAACTACCTCGCCAACGTGCCCGAGGCGCTCGACCTCGCGCGCGAGACCAAGCGCCGCCTCCCGGGCTGCTTCGTGTTCGCCGGCGGGCACTCGGTCTCGTTCATCGCCCCGGAGGTCCTCGACCACGCGCGCGGGGCCGTGGACTGCGTCGTCCGCGGGGAAGGGGAGGTCATCGCGCCGCGGCTCCTCGAGGCGATCGGCGACCCGAAGCTCGAGACGCTCCCGGGCGTCGTGACGCGGCACGGCGTGGGGCCGGCGCCGGCGCTCCTCGACGACCTCGACCGCTTCCCGCCAGCGCGCGAGCTCACGCGGCGCCGCCGGAAGTACTTCATCGGTGTCCTCGACCCGTGCGCCTCGGCCGAGTTCACGCGCGGCTGCCCGTGGGACTGCTCGTTCTGCAGCGCCTGGACCTTCTACGGCCGAAGCTACCGGAAGGTCTCGCCCGAGGCCGCGGCGGAGGACCTGGCGCGCATCCGGGAGCCGAACGTCTTCCTCGTGGACGACGTGGCCTTCATCCAGCCCGAGCACGGTTTCGCGATCGGCCGCGAGCTCGAGCGGCGCGGGATCGAGAAGCAGTACTACCTCGAGACACGCTGCGACGTGCTCGTGAGGAACCGCGAGGTCTTCGCCTACTGGAAGCGGCTCGGGCTCCACTACATGTTCCTCGGCGTCGAGGCGCTCGACGAGGAGGGGCTCCGGCTCCACCGCAAGCGCGTCACCCCGAGCGAGAACCTCCAGGCGCTCGAGATCGCGCGCGAGCTGGGCTTCACCGTGGCCGTCAACATCATCGCCGATCCCGGGTGGGACGAGCGGCGCTTCGAGATCGTCCGGGAGTGGGCGCTGACGGTCCCGGAGATCGTCCACCTGACGGTCGCCACGCCCTACCCCGGGACCGAGATCTGGGTGACGGAGTCGCGGCGGCTCACGACGCTCGACTACCGGCTCTTCGACGTCCAGCACGCGGTGCTCCCGACGCGGCTGCCGCTCCGGCGGTTCTACGAAGAGCTGGTGAGGACGCAGGCCGTCCTGAACAAGAAGCACCTCGGGCTCGCGGCGCTGCGGCAGGTCGCGGCGCTCGCGTTCGGGCTGGCGCTCCGCGGCCAGACGAATTTCCTCAGGAGCCTCTGGAAGTTCGCGAGCGTCTACAACGCCGAGCGCCAGTGGGGCGACCACCAGCGGCCCGTGACGTACGCGATGCGGCCGCCGCCGGCGCCCGGCAGCGCGCGGCCGCGGCAGTCCGAGCTCTTCGTCCACGTCCCCGTCGTCCGGCGCGAGGGCCAGCCGACGGGCACGTAGGCCCGGCTAGACGAGCGGCCAGGGGTAGCGGTGGCCGCCCGTGTCCACGGGAAACGCTCCCTCCTCGACGACGCGCCGGCAGCGGGCGAGGAGCGCCTTGCACTCCGCCGGAGCGAGAAGCTCCGAGAGCCCGCGGGGCAGTCCCCGCTTCACGAGGCGCCGGACGTCTTGCAGCAGCGCCTCGGGGATCGCCGTCCCGCCGAATTCCCAGATGACGGTGCGGAGCTTCGGCTCGGCGTGGAAGCAGAGGCCGTTGTCGATGGCGTAGATCGCGCCGTCGGGGCCGAGGAGGCAGTGGCCGCTCTTGCGGTCGGCGTTGTTGGCGACGAGGTCGAAGACGCAGATCCGCTGCAGGTGCGCGTGGTGCGCGGGCTCCCGGACGAGCGTGAAGTAATGCTGCTCGAAGTCGGCGTCCACGAAGTGCTGGAGCGCGCCCGGCCCGAGCGGTGCGTCGTCGCGCACCACCGTCGGCGGCACGAGGCGCCAGCCGAGGGCCTCGGACAGGAGCCAGGCGCCGAGCTCGCGCTTGAAGAGGCCGGCCGAAAAGTCCCAGAGCGGGCGCTCGCCGCGCGCCGGCTTGTACACGGCGAGGCCCTGCGCCTCGCCGAGCGCCACCTCCACCAGGAACGTCGCGTTGCTGCTCCACGGCATGCGGCCCTTCACGCTCACCGCGCCGCGCGCGAGCAGGTCAATGGACGGCGTGGCCATTGCTCCGCGGGCAGACGTGGCCGGTCGCGTCCTTGGGCTGGCTGCACACCGGGCAGATCAGCCGGCCGGCGCGCATGAGCCCCTCCGCGCGCTCGACGAACGCCGCCGCCTGCGCGCGGGTGATCGCGAAGCGCGCGGTCGCGGGCTCGCCGCCCTCCTCGTCCTCCTGCACCTCGTTGGCGATGATGACGATGCGCCGGTGCTCGGCGTCGTAGCCCACGGCGATCGAGGCGATCGGCCACGCGGCGTCCACCGGCTCGAGCAGCGCCGCGTCGGCCGGCGGCGGCTCGCCCGCGTCGGGCACCTTCTTGAGCAGCCCCGCGAGGTAGTGGGCGAGCGCGCGCACCTGCTCCTTCTCGCTCTTGAGCGTGACGACGGTGCGGCCCTCCCGCCCCTGCACGTAGAAGACGCGCTCGCCGGGCCCGCCGATCGCGCCCGTCGTGAAGAGGTCCGGGCTCGCGAGCTCGAAGGACGGGCTCATGGCCCCGCCAGCGCGGCGAGGTCGCGGTTCATCGAGTTCACGGTGAGCACGAGCGGGCCCTCGGCGCGGTACGCGATCGCAGTGACGGACGCCGGCGCGATCACGATGCGCTGGAAGAGGTCGAGATGGATGCCGAGCGCGTGGGCGACCGCCGTCTTGATCGGATCGGCGTGGAAGACCGCCACGACCGTCCGGCCCGGGTGGCGCGCCACCATCCGGGCGAGCGCGGCGGTCACGCGCGCCTGCATCTCGACGAAGGATTCGCCGCCGGGGAAGCGGAAGCCCGAGGGGTGGCGCTGCACCGCCTTCCACTCGCGCTTCCACGCGAGGCGCCGGAGGGACTTGCCCGTCCAGTCGCCGATGTCGCTCTCGAGGAGCCCGCGCTCGACGCGGAGCGCCCGGCCGCACGCGCGGGCGATGGGCGCCGCGGTCTCGCACGCGCGCTCGAGCGGCGAGGTGTACACGGCGGCGACGCGCGGGAGCACGGCGATGCGCTTGGCGACGGCGTCGGCCTGGCGCCGGCCCTCGTCGGAGAGGTGGAGGCCCCGCGCGCGTCCCGGGAGCACGCGGCCCGTCGTCGGCGTCACGCCATGGCGGACGAGGAGGACGAGCGTGGGCCGGGCGTCCAGGCTAGTCCACCAGCGCGACCGCGCGGACCGGCGAGCCGTCGGCGTCGGCGAGCTTCAGCGGGAGCGCCATGAAGCGGCAGCGGTCGCGGCCGATCTCGTGGAGGTTCGTGAGGTACTCGACCACCGTGATGCCGGCCGGGAAGAAGACGTGGTGCGTGGTGCAGTCCTCGGCCGACACGCGCGCGCCGGGCTCGAAGATCATCGTCCGGATCGAGTAGTCGGGCGGGTAGTCGTAGCCGACGGCCTTCACCCGCCGCGCGACGAGCCACTCGCACGCGCTCCGCCCCGTCCACGGCGCCTCGCGCCAGAAGCGCTCGTCGTCCACGCTCGTCCGCCGCGGCCAGTCCGTGCGGAGGAGCGCGATGTCGCCGGCCCGCACGTGGCCCGCGCGCTTCTCGAGCTCGGCGGCGGTCACCTCACCGTTCGCGCGCAGGTGGGTGAGGTCGACGACCGCGGCCTCGCCGATCCACTGGTCCACCGGCATCTCGGCGATCGAGCGCGTGCCCGGCAGGAAGTGCCGGGGCGCGTCCACGTGCGTGTAGGCGTGGCAGGGGAGCGTCATCACCGAGGACTCGAAGAGGTCGCCCTTCGCGTGCGAGGCGCGCACGTCGCGCGCGACCTTCCAGCGGAAGTGCGGGCGGATCGGGAAGCTCAGGTCGACGACGCGCACTGGTCGGCGAGCACCTGCGCGACGCACGCGGTGACCTTGACGCCCGTGGGCAGGTGCAGGAACTCGTTCGGCCCGTGGGCGTTCGAGCCCGGGCCCATCGCGCCCGTGATGAGGAACTGGGCGGTGGGGAAGCGCTCGCCCAGCATGCCCATGAACGGGATCGAGCCGCCGATGCCGTGGAAGACCGCCGGCTTGCCGAAGTAGGTGATCGACGCGCGATCGATGGACGCGAGGAGCTTCGGGTCCGTCGGGGGCGCGTCCCAGCCGTGGTCGCCCTCGCGGGAGGTCTCGAGCGTGACGCGGGCGCCGTAGGGCGGATCGGTCTCGAGCAGCTCCTTCAGCCGGCGCAGGGCGCGCTTCGCGTCGCACGCGGGCGGCAGCCGGAGCGAGAGCTTCAGCGTGGTCTTCGGGAGGAGCACGTTGCCGCCGTCGATCGGCAGCGGCAGCCCGGCGGCCCCGGTGACCGCAAGCGCTGGGCGCCAGGTGTTGTTCAGGATCAGCTCGAGCGGGTCCTCGCTCACGGGCCGCGTGCCCGGGGCGAACGGAAAGCGGTCGAAGACCTCGTCGCCGAGGACCTTCGCGACCTCGCGCGCCTCGGCGACGCGCGCGGGTGGGATCTCGACGTGAAAGTCGGGCGGGATGATCCGGCCCGTCGCTTCGTCCTCGAGCCGCGCCAGGAGCTGGCGCGCGATCCTGAAGCTCGAGGGCACGATGCCGCTTGCCGCGCCCGAGTGGACGCCCTCGGTGAGCGTCTCGACCGTGAGCACGCCGCTGATGACCCCGCGGAGCGAGGTCGTCCCCCAGAGCTGCTCGTAGTTGCCGCAGCCCGAGTCGAGGCACACGACGAGGCTCGGCGTGCCAAGCCGCGGGGCGAGCGCCTCGACGTAATGCGGAAGGTCGAAGCTGCCGCTCTCCTCGCACGCTTCGATCAGGACGACGCAGCGCGAGTGACGCGCGCGCTGCTCCTCGAGCGCCTGGATCGCCGTGAGCGCGGCGAACGTCGCGTAGCCGTCGTCGCCGACGCCGCGGCCGTAGAGCTTGTCGCCCCGGCGCACCGGCGTCCACGGCCCTGCGCCCTCGGCCCAGCCGACCATCTCGGGCTGCTTGTCGCAGTGGCCGTAGAGGAGCACCGTGTCCTGGCCCGTGCCGGGCGCCTCCATGAAGATGAGCGGTGTCCGGCCTTCGAGCCTCACGACCTCGACGCGCAGCCCCTCGATGGGGCGCTTCCGCGCCCAGTCCTCGAGGAGAGCGACGGCGCGGTCGAGGTGGCCGTGCGCCTTCCACTCGGGGTCGAACATCGGCGACTTCGCGGGGATCCGGACGTACTCGGTCAGGGTCGGGACGATCGAGTCGTCCCAGGTGCGCTGGACGAAGTCGCGGACCTTGGCGGAGTCGAGCGCCATCGCGTCCCCCCTCAGGACGCGATGCGGAGGCCGGAGCGGAGCTCGAAGAGCTCCTGCACTTCGAGCGACACGTTCGCGATCCGCGCGAGCTTCCCACAGTGGCGACAGTGGATGAAGGCGGGTTCGCGCTTGATGAACGTGCTGTCGCACTTCGGGCAGCGGTCGGCCGCCTCGGCGAGGAACGTCCGCGCCGCGCGCGCGAGCGCGAGCTCGGGGGTGAGCCTCAGCACCTTGCCTCGGGCACTCGCCTTGCCTCCGGCGTTCATGGCGGACGCCATTGTACTCGACGTGGAGCCGAGCGCAACGGGTGTTAGCATAGGGGGCGGGGAGTCGACGTTCTTCCACCGGTCGTCCGGCCGACGCCGGCGCGCCGGCCGAGGAGGTGCCTGTGTTCGGGTATTCGAAGAAGATCGCGATGCCGGCGCGGGACCAGGCGCTGCCGGGACGCAACGAGCGCATGCCCGTGCCCGAGAAGCACTTCGTCAACGCCAACCCGCTCGTGCCGCCGTTCCCGGCGGGGACGGAGCTGGCGATGTTCGGGCTCGGCTGCTTCTGGGGCGCCGAGCGGAAGTTCTGGCAGCTGGACGGTGTCTACACTACCGCCGTCGGCTATGCCGGCGGCTCCACCAGGAATCCGACGTACCGCGAGGTCTGCTCGGGCGCGACCGGGCACACCGAGGCCGTGCTGGTCGGGTACGATCCGCGCA
>DATFVL010000043.1 GCA_035260325.1 Candidatus Methylomirabilota bacterium
CGTCCTGGTCAAGACCCGCCAGCAGGAGCTCAGCTATCCGTCCGGCGACCAGAACGTCTACACGACGTACGCCGGGACGGGCGGTGTTCCGATCGGCGCCTGGTTGAGGAAGCTCCTCTTCGCGGTGCGCTTCGGCGAGATCAAGATCCTCCTCTCGAACGACCTGACGGCCGACAGCCGGATCATGATCTACCGCGCGATCGGCCAGCGCGTGCGCCAGATCGCGCCGTTCTTCAAGTACGATCACGACCCGTACATCGTGGTGACGGACGACGGCCGCCTGGTCTGGATGCTCGACGGCTACACGACGACGGACCGTTACCCGTACTCGGACCCGGTGCCGGGGGTGGGCAACTACATCCGGAACTCCGTGAAGGCGACGGTGGACGCGTACAACGGCGCCGTGACGTTTTACCTCGCCGATTCCACGGACCCGATCGTGCGCGCGTACGCACGCGCGTTCCCCGGCCTCCTGAAGCCGCTCGACGCGATGCCGGCGAGCCTCCGGAGCCAGGTCCGCTACCCCGAGGACTTCTTCGCGATCCAGGCGCGCAAGTACGCGACGTACCACATGCGGGACCCCCAGGTGTTCTACAACAAGGAGGACCTCTGGGCGATCCCGCGGCGCACCGTCGAGGGGCGCGACCGGGAGATGGAGGCGTACTACACGATCATGCGCCTCCCCGGGGAGAAGAAAGAGGAGTTCATCCTCCTCACGCTCTTCAACCCGAGCCGCCGGGACAACATGATCGCGTGGCTCGCCGCGCGGTCGGATCCGCCGAACTACGGCCGCCTGCTCGTCTACGACCTGCCGAAGCAGAAGCTGGTCTTCGGCCCGCGGCAGATCGACGCGCGCATCGACCAGGAGCCGGTGATCTCACAGCAGCTCTCGCTGTGGAACCAGCGCGGCTCGACGGTCATCCGCGGCTCGCTCGTCGCGATTCCGCTCGACCAGTCGCTGATCTACGTCCAGCCGCTCTACCTCGCGGCGTCGGAGCAGGGCGCGGTCCCGGAGCTCCGCCGGGTGATCGTGGCCTACGGCAACCAGATCGTGATGGAGCAGACGCTCGCGCAGTCGCTCGCCCGCCTTTTCGGCGCTCGGCCGACCGGCCCGCCCGCGGCGGCGACCGCGGCCGCGCGGCCCGGCGGTGCCGAGCCCGCCGGCGAGCGCCTTCTCGCGCAGCGCGCGCTGGAGATCTGGAACCGCGCCCAGGACGCGCTCCGGCGCGGCGACTGGACGGCCTACGGCGCGGAGCAGAAGCGCCTGGAGGACATGCTCCGCGCCCTCGCGCAGGGGCGCCGCTAGCCCACCGCGGTGGTGCTCGTCGTCCTGGTCGTGCTCATGGCCCTCGCCTCTCCCGCCGCGGCCGATGAGGGGTCCTGGACGGAGCGCTGGCTGACCCAGTCGACGCTGACGGGCAACTGGTTCGGCGCGCGCGACACGCTTGCCGCGTGGGGCATCGATGTCTCAGGGGACTGGGCCTCGGGGACCGACCTCTCCGTCGACATCGGCAACGTCTTCACCGCGGCCAGCGTGTCCGTTCCGCGCAGCCGCTGGGTCATACGTTCCCCCTCGCTACTCCTCGCGACATGGATGACCTTCAGGCGTCGGCAGCGATCGGGCGCGGCCGGCCCAGGTAGAGGAGCGGCATGCAGACGAGGATGGTCGCGCTGGTGGCGAGCAGCGCGGCCATGAACGACATCGTGCTGGTGAGGACGCCGGCCAGCACGTCGCTCCCGATGGAGCCCGCGGCGTAGGCGATGTTGTACACGGCGTACACCGACGCGTAGCCGGACGTGCCCCGGCGGTCGACCGCCTCGGCCAGCTCGGAGAGCGATGTGTTCAGCGTGAACGCCGTCGAGACGTCGACCAGGGTGAGGAAGACTCCGGCCCAGAAGACATTGCTGGTCAGGCCGAGCAGCGGCAGGCTCCCGGCCGTCATGAAAAGGCCCAACACCATGGTGGGGCGTAACCCGTACTGCTCGGCGATCTGATCGACGAGCGGAGAGCAGACGCCGTACATCACCGTCGAGATGGTGAAGATCAGCCCGATCATGCCGCTCGAGGTGCCCGCGACACGGCTGAGATGGGCAGGGAGGAGAGGCTCGAGGAGCCCCCATCCACCCGCGCCCAGGACGACGACCAGGGCGGCCGCCAGGACGGAGCGGTCGCGCAAGAGTCCTCCGAGGTCCGAGCGCTCGCTGGCGTCGCGGGGCGGCTCCGGGATCAGGACGATCCGCATGAACGCGTCCACGAACAGCAGGGCACCGGCGACGACGAACGGCAGTCCGTAGCCGCTGAGATCAAACAGCACGCCGCCGGCCAGGGGCCCTAGAACCGATCCGCCCGTACTACCCATCATGGCGAACCCCATCATCTGGGTCCGCTTCTGGGTGAAGAGCTCCGCCACCAGGGCCAACCCCGCCGTCCAGGTCGCCGCCGCGGCCACGCCCTGGACGGTGCGGGCGACGAACATCTCGCCGAAGGTCGTGGCGAACGCGAACAGCAGCGTCGCCGCCCCCTGAAGGAGCACGCCGTAGATCATGGGCCGCCGGCGGCCGTGACGGTCGGACAGGACGCCGAAGATCGGCGTGGTGAGGAAGAGCCCGACCGCGTAGGCGCCATACATCACGCCCAGCGCCCACTCGTCCTCGATCCGGGCGGGAGACTTGGGCGTGAGCGGGATGACGAGGCCGTAGAGGAACGAGTCGGTGAAGAGCGCCACCGTCACCACGGTCAGAGTAACCTTCGGCGATCCGCGCAGCCGGCCCACGAGGCTCATCGGGATCCCGATCGGTGCGATACCTCCGCACCATGCCTGCGTCGAGGATCAGCCACCATTCGCGGCGGGACTCAGCGCCCGGTGAAGAAGGCGCGGAGCTGGATCCGCGTCGTCACCCCGCGTGGACGTCCAGCCGAGGAAGCGCACGAAGCCGTTCTGCGGCGCGTGGAGTGTGCGGGTCGCCATGCCGCGCGCCATAATAACACCGGGAGGGACCACGATGAGACGCTGGATGGCGGTGATGCTCGGAGCGCTGGGACTCGCCCTCCTCGGGGCCACGAGCGCCGGCTCGGGCGCGGTCGTCGAGAAGGTGCAACTGCAGCTCAAGTGGGTGACGCAGGCCCAGTTCGCGGGCTATTACGCGGCCCGAGCCAGGGGGTTCTACGAGACCGAGGGCCTGGAGGTCACCATCCGGCAGGGCGGCCCCGACATCGTGCCGGAACAGGTGGTGGCGAACGGCGTGACCGAATTCGGCGTCGACTTTCTGCCGAGTCTGCTCGCCGCACGGGATCGGGGGCTGCCGCTCGTGAACATCGCCCAGGTCTACGCGTACAGCGGCATGCGGGAGATTGCCTTCAAGAGCTCCGGCATCCGAGGCCCCGCCGACCTCCGCGGGCGGAGGGTGGCGGTGTGGGTCGGCGGCAACGAGTACGAGCTGCTGGCGACACTGGAGAAGTACAAGATCGACTCCCACCGGGATATCACGCTCGTGCCGCAGCCCTTCGACATGAATTTGTTGCTTCAGAAGAAGGTGGACGCGGCCGCCGCCATGACCTACAACGAGTACAAGCAAGTCCTCGACGCCGGCGTCAATCCCGAGGAGCTGGTGGTCATCGACTTCAACCGGGAGGGGACGGCCATGCTCGAGGACGGCATCTTCGTCCGGGCGAAGTGGCTCGCGTCCGCCAAGAACAAGCAGATCGCGGCGCGCTTCCTCCGCGCCTCGCTCAGGGGCTGGGAATTCTGCCGCGACCGTCCGGGCGACTGCGTCGAGCTGGTGCTCAAGGAGAGCCCACGCCTCGGGCGCGGGCACCAGACGTGGATGATGGCCGAGGTGAACAAGCTGATCTGGGGACCACCGGCGCCGCCCACGCCGCCCGGGAAGATGGACGCCGCGGCCTTTCAACGGACGGCCGACATCGCGTTCCGTTTCGGCGTCATCAAGCAGCCGGCGGATCGGGACGCCTACACGCACGCGATCTGGGAGATGGCCCAGCGACAGTGATGACCGAGGAGCAGCGGGGCGGGCTAGGTGCGGGCGCGGAGGAGGAGCGAGACGCCGATCCCCAGGAAGATCACGTTCGCCGTCCACGCGGCGAGCAGCGGGGGCAGGAGGTCGGCGCGCGCGAACGCGAGCGCGACGTAATGGACGACGAGGTAGCCCGCCATGATCGCCACCGCGAGGCCGACGCCGAACAGCCGGCCGTGGCGCGGTGACTGGAGCGCGAACGGGATCGCGACCAGGACCATGACGAGGTTCACGAGCGGGAACGAGAGCTTCGAGTAGAGCTCGACCAGGTACTTGCGAGCCTGGAAGCCCGCCGCCTCGAGCTGGCCGATGTATTCCTTGAGCTCGCGGTAGCTCATGGAGGTGATGGGCTTCTGGATGCGGATGAAGTCCTCCATCTCCTCCTTGATGTCGAGCGCGGTCCACACGAACGGCACCGTCTGCACCTGGCCGTCGGGCCGGACCTCGCGGAGGGCGCCCTCCGAGAACTCCCAGCCCGCCGGCGTCCAGTGGGCACGCCGCGCGTCGAGGCGGTCGGTGAGCCGGAAGTCCTTGTCGACCTCGAGGATCGTCACCCCGTACATGTCGTTGGTGCCGGGGTGGAGCAGCTCGATGCGGTAGAAGCGCGTGTCCGAGCTCCGCACCCAGAGGCGCTGCCGCGACTGCAGGTGGCGCGGCGCCTGGCCGCGGATCTTCACGCGGTCCACCTCGTCGCCGTGCTCGTTGAGGCCCGGGAGCACGAGCTCCTGGAAGAGGCCCGCGGCCGCCGCGACGACGACGCCGATGCCGAGGATCGGCAGGCTGACCCGGTAGAGGGACAGGCCGGCGGCCTTCATCGCGGTCAGCTCGTGGTAGCGGGAGAGCGTGAGGAACAGGAAGATCGTCGCGACCAGCATGATGACCGGCAGCCCGTCGTGCAGCGCGGGCGGCAGCCGGTACGCGAAGTGCTCGAGGATGTAGAGGAGCGGCGGCTTGACGCGCAGGTAGCGGTCGAGCGTCTGCAGGAGGTCGATCACGACGAACAGCGCCGCCGCGACCGCGAGGCCGACCGCCATGAACGTGACGAACTCGCGGACGAGGTAGCGGTCGATGATGTGCGTCGAGTCCCGGGCGGTGCCGGGTGCGTGCGCCCGGACGGCGCTGACGCGCGGCGCGGGCGCCCGTCGCTGGAGCCGGCCGAGCGCGCGCCAGAGCGCCGGCATCGCCGGCAGGCGCCACTCCCGCGCCGTCGCCGCCAGGAGGATCGCGCCGGCGAGGGCGAAGATCGTGTTCGGCGCCCAGATCGCGAGCCACGGCGCGACGGTGAGCCGGAGCGCCACGCCCTCGAGCGACGTCATCAGCACGTAGTAGGCGAGGAGGATCCCGAGGCTCGCGGCGAGCGCGATCGAGCGGCCGCCCCGGTGCGAGCGGATCGCCAGCGGGAAGGCGACGAGGGCGAAGACGAGCGCCGCGAAGGGCAGCGCGTAGCGCTTGTGCCACTCGATCAGGTACGGCGCGCGGCCGTGCGGGTCGGCCCGCAGCTCGACGATCCGGGCCTCGAGCTCGCCGAGGGGCAGGTCCTTCTCCGGCTTCTCGATCCGGGGCGCGCCCTTGAGCGGCGAATCGACCGACAGGCTCATGTCGTAGATGCTGAACAGCGTGTGCCGGTAGCGCGCGGCGCTCGCGGCGCCGCCGGGCGGCGCCACGTCGGTGAGCACGGCCTTGGGCGGATCGGCCGGCATCACGTCCGCCTCGTTGACCGCGCCGTTCAGCATGCGCAGCGTGATGCGCCGGTTCACGTCGTCGGTGAGGAGCCGCCCCTCGCGCGAGGTGATGATGCGCGAGAGCTTGGGGTTGCGCTCATCGGAGACGAGGAGCCCGCGGAGGGCCACTTGCGACGCGCTGACCTCCTCGACGTAGATGATGACGTCGCCGAACGTGGTGTTGAAGACGCGCTCCTGCAGCCCGCTGACCGCGCGCGACTGGAGGATCTTGAAGAGCTGGCGCTGGAACTCGCGGTTGGCGAACGGGTTCGCGACGAGCGTCAGGAGCGCGGTGGTCCCCGCGACGGCGAGCGCGGCGAGGAGCACCGGACGGAAGAGGCGCAGGACGCTCACGCCCGCCGACTTGAACGCGACGATCTCGAGGTCGCCCGCGAGCCGCCCGCCGGCGAGGAGCACGGCGACGAGGAGCGCCATCGGCAGCGTGTGGGCGAGGAACGACGGGAGCATGAAGACGAGGAGCTGGACCACGAGGTAGAAGGGGACGCCCTTGGTGATGACCAGGTCGGTCAGGTGGTAGATGCGGTCGATGAGAAGGAAGAAGGTGAAGAGCGAGCCGCCGAAGACGAACGGCGAGACGAGCTCGCGCGCGAGGTACCGATCGAGGACGGGCAACCTCACGCGTCTGTTGTACCATAGCCGCGTGCGCTGGCCAGCGGGATGCGGGACGTGGACACGGGCGGTCGGCGCCCTCCTGCTGCTGGCGTGGGCACTCGGGCCGCGCGCGCTCGGCGCGGCGGGCGTCCCC
>DATFVL010000044.1 GCA_035260325.1 Candidatus Methylomirabilota bacterium
CTGGACGAAGCTCCGGAAGGCGCGCGCGTCCACCTCGGGGGAGACTTCGACGAGCGCCCGGATCGCGTAGAGGACCTCGAGGTCGCTGGCGAGCCCCTTCTCGACGGCCGCGGCGAGGCCCCGGGCGCGCCGCTCGAACTCGGCCTCGAGGCGCGCCCGCTCCCACCCCCGCACGAGCGCGAAGCCGGCGAGCGCGATCCCGACCCCGACCGCGATGAGCAGCGCGAGTGGAGCGTAACGGGCCACCCGCCCCCCGCCGCCGAGAGCCATCACCCCGTGACCTCGACTGACCATAGGCGAAGTCCGGACGCGCGGTCAATCGCCGGCGGCCTCACCGGGGCGCGGCGCTCCGCTGGATGCGCCCGTCGACCTCCGGCGCGATCGTGCCGCGGCTCGCGATCGCGTCGAGGACGAGGTTGGCGAGCGGCGGGCCGCTCTCCTCGCCGACGAGCGTCCGCGCCGCGGCGAACTCGGCGAAGCCGTCGCCGCCGCGGTAGAGGTAGTCGAGCACGGCCACCGTGTAGGCCCGGTCGTCGGCGAGGGCCTGGCCGCCGACCTCGGCGGCCGTGATGCGCGAGCCCGCGGGGCGCAGCGCGTCCCACACGAGGCGCACGCCGGAGACCTGGAGGAAGCCACCGCCCTGGCGGTCCACCTGGGCGAGGCCGTGCTCAAGCGCCGCGCGGAGCGCGCGCCCCGGCATCTCGAGCTTCACGACCACGTTGGCGAATGGGAAGAGCCCGGCGACGTCGCGGCCCGTGACGGGACCCGCGGGCACCGTGTGGTTGCCCCGGATCGCGCCGCCGTTAACGAGCGCGACGTCGCTCGCGAGCCGCTCGCGCATGAGGTCCGTGACGAAGTCGCCGAGGTTGGTCTCGCCGGTGCGGAGCTTCGCGCCGTGCGCCTCGAGCGGGACCGCCGTGCGGCCGACGACGACGTCGAGCTCGCGGTCGAGCCGCGCCGCGTAACTCCGCACGAGCGCCTCGACCGCGGGGTCGGGCGCGACGCGGGCGCTCACCTCGCGGAACTCCGCCGCCCGCTCGACGAGGGCGCCGTCGCGCGCGAGCCGGAGATCCACGCGGACGAGGTAGCGGCCGTCCGAGCCCGCCTTGGTGATGAGGGCGCGTCCCTCCTCGGCGATCAGCGGCTCGTGCTCGTGGCCGCCCAGGATGAGGTCCACGTCGCCCGCCGCGGCGAGCGCCCGGTCCTGCGGCATCGCTTGGTGGGTGACGGCGACGACCAGCCGGGCGCCGCGCGCCCGCAGGCCGGCCGCCATCGCCCGGGCGACCGCGCGCGGCTCACCGAAGACGACGTCCGGTCCCGGGCTCGACAGCGTCGCGCTCTCCGGCATCGTCAGACCGAGGAAGCCGATGGGGATGCCCTCGAACGTCAGCAGCAGATCGGGCCACGCCCCGCCGAAGAAGCGGCCGGTGCGCCGGTCCACGACGTTCGAGGCGAGCCAGACGAACTTCGACTCGCCCATGCGCTCGGCGAGGACGCGCGGGCCGAAATCGAACTCGTGGTTGCCGAACACCGCGAGGTCCAGGCCGATCGCGTTGAGCGCGGCGACCATCTGCTCGCCCTTCAAGAAGGCCGACATGACCGACGGCGAGAGCGCGTCGCCCGCGAGGACCAAGAGGGTGTTCGGGTTCTCGCGGCGCGCCGCGCTCACGAGCGTGGCGAGCCGCGCCATCCCGCCCCGCCGGCCGCCATCCACGGGCTCGAGGGCGTAGATGTCGTTGATCTGCAGGAGCGTGACGTGGACGAGGCCGCCGTCGCGGCCCCGGGCGGTGGCGCACGCGGCCAGGAGGGCCGCGGCGAGGAGGAGCGCCGCCCGGCGGGCGGGACGGGCCATCGGGCGGATCAGTTGAGCCCGGCGGCGCGCGCCTTCCAGTAGTGGTCGGGACGGCGGTGCAGGCGCAGCTCCAGATACCGCCGCGCCCGGTCGCCGTCCCCGGCCCGGAGGCACGCCTCGAGGAGCGTGTCGTGGAAGACGTCGCGCTGCGCGCGGCTGCCGCCGAGTCCGACGACGCGCGGGACCACGGGCTCGAGGCGGTCCGCCGCGTCCCGGTAGTCGCGACGCGCGAACGCGTGGATCCCCTCGACGAGCGGCACCAGGACTCCACCGGTGAGACCCGAGCGGTCCCGCGCGCTCCGCTCGCGCAGCATCCGGAGCTGCGTCTCCGCCGTCGCCCAGTCGCCGCCGGCCGCGAGGGCCATCGCGAGGTGGGCCGCGTGGAAGAGCAAGCCCTGGCGGTCGAGGCGCGCGCCCGCGATCGCCGTGAACGGCGCCCAGCGCGCCGTTACGTCCGTGCCGCAGAGCTCGAGCCGCCAGAGCAGCGAGATCGAGTCGTGGAGGTCGCCCGGGATGGACGAGGGCTCGCGCTCGAACACCGCGCGGGTCAGCCCGGACGCGCGGGCGTAGTCGCCGCGCCCGAGGTACATCAGGGCGAGGTGCCAGAGCAGGTGGTTCCTGAACCAGTTCAGGTTCGTGCACGGGTGGATGGCGGGCGGGAGCCGCGTGATCCCCGTGTCGAACGCCGCCATCTCGTAGATCGCGTGGGCGAGCGCGTGGATGGCCCAGGCGTCGAGCGGGTTCCGGACGATCGCGGCCTGCGCCACGCGCACCGCCTCGTCGCAGCGGCCCGCCTGCTCGAGGGCGAACGCGTGCATGCCGGGCATGAACGAGGTCCCCGGGTAGTGGCGCGCAAGCCCGGTCGAGAGGTCGAGCATCTCGGGGAACCGGCCCTGCCAGAACCAGACGAAGTAGAGGCGCTGGAAGACGACGAGGTCGCGCGGGTGGTCGCCGAGGTGCTCGCGCATCGCGGCCTCGGCGTCGTGCGTCCTGCCCTCCACGAGGAGGGCCAGCGCCTCGACGTGGCGGCGCTCACGCGCGCTCTGGACGCCCGCCGCGGCGCGCGCCGTCGCGGCCGCGTCCTGCGCCTCGGCGAAGCGCTCCTCGAGGAAGAGGCAGACCGCCTCGCCCGCGTGCGCGACCGCGAGGGCCGGATCGGCGGCGCGCGCGGCGCGGAAGAGCTCGAGCGCGCGCGCGTCCCAGCCGAGCAGCGCCTCGACCGCGCGGTCGTAGGTCGCGAGCGCGTCCCGCGAGGACGCCGTCACGGGCAGCCCGTAGGCGTCACGCCACACGCCGGGCAATCTAGCAGATGCCCGGCGGCTCGGCGAGCACTCCGGCGAGGAACTCGACGGCGCGCCGCTCGGCCCACGAGCCGACGCGCCACGGCCAGCGGCCCTCGATGAACCCGGCGTGGCCGCCGCGGCGCGGGAACTCGGCGCGCACGCAGGCCGGGAGCGACCCCGGGTCAGGCAGCGCCTCGGGCGGGACGATGGGGTCGTCGAGGGCGTTCAGGAGGAGCGTCGGGCGCCGGATCCCGCCGAGGTACGGGCCGCTCGACGCGCGCACCCAGTAGTCGCGCTCGTCGGCGAAGCCGTGGAGGCGCGCGGTGACGGCGCGGTCGTACTCCGCGAACGTGGTCGCCCGCAGCGCGAGCGGGAGGTCCACGAGCGCGGCGAACTCGGGCGAGCGGCGCGCCTTCCCGCGGACCTTCGCGCGCATCGAGGCGAGGAAGTTCGCCGTGTAGACGCGCCGCCGGAGCCCCCGGTCGAGCACGCGCGCGCACGGCCCGAGGTCGTACGGGACGGAGATCGCGACGGCGCCGGCGAGGCCGCGGGGCGCGCCCGCGCCGCGCTCGCCGAGCCACTTCAGGAGAACGTTGCCGCCGAGCGAGATGCCGACCGCCAGAAGGCGCGTCGCGGGCTCGCGGGCCAGCACGAGTGCCAACACGTCCTCGAGGTCGTCGGTGTGGCCCGAGTGGTAGAACTGCGGCCGCCGGTTCAGCTCGCCGCTGCAGGAGCGGAAGTTCAGGGTGACCGCGCGCCAGCGCCGCGCCTGCGCCAGCCTCATGAGGCTCAGGGCGTAGTGCGAGCGCGAGGAGCCCTCGAGCCCGTGTAGGACGAGCAGCAGCGGCGCGCCGGGCCGGCCGTCGCCGTCGGCCCAGTCGAGGTCCACGAAGTCGCCGTCGCGCGTGGTCACGCGCTCCCGCCGCACGCGGAGACGCCCGCGTGGGCGGAAGAGCGGACCCCAGACGGTCTGCACGTGCGCGTTCCGGCACCACCACGGGGGCCGGAACGCGGCCGCAGCTACTCCTGCCCCTGCAGCAGGAGCTTCACGACCTCCGGCGCGATCTCGCGCGCCCGCTGATCCAGCTGCGCCTCCGTGAGATTCGCGATCGGGTGCGGCATCGCGAGGAACCTGTACGTCGGCACGCCCCATTGCTCCGCCATCGCCCTTCCCGTCACCTCGAAGACGTCCGTCACGATCGAGGCCGAGGGCACGCTCGCCTTCTCCAGCAGGATTCCGTCGAGCACACTGCCCGACGAGCAGGAGCCTCAGTCGCCGACGCCCGCGACGACGACGTCGCAGGTCTTCCGCACCTCCTGGATGATCTCGTCGTGCGCGGGGACGGACGAGTTGTGCTTGCGGAAGAGCTTCCACTCGGCGACCCCGTACTCGCGCTTCAGGATGTCGCCGATCCGCACCAGGAGCTTGTCGGAGTTGAACTTGGTGTTCTCGATCAGGGCGACGCGCTTGCCCTCGAGCGAGCGCGGCCGGTCCACGTAGGCGATGGGACTGGCCTTGGTCTCGACCTTCGGATCGAGTAGCTCGATCATCGCTTGACCTCCTTGGTCACCGCCTGAGAGTTCCTGGCGCTGCCCCAGCCGGGGATGTAGGCCGAGAACGCGCCGGCGCGGCCGCCCGCGGCGACGACGAAGATGTCGTCGGGCGACGCGACGAGCGGGCGCAGCTTCGTCTCGTCGCCGGGCTGGATCGGCCCCGCCATGCGCTGCGTGCGCCTGAGGTGCGCGTGGGAGTTCTGCGTGTTGTCCCAGACGAACTGGCGGATGCGCTTCTTGTCCCAACCGTCGCCGGCGATCGTCCGCATGTGCTCGCCGGCGAGGACGAGCACGTAGGTCGCCTGGCCCATCACGGTGCCCGAGATCCTCATGTCGTCGGCGAGCGTGGTCAGCACGCCCTCGGCGGTGTTGGAGAGCTGGTTGTAGAACTGGTGGGGCGCGTCCGCCGCGATCACCGTGACCGTGGACTGCTCGGCGCGGAAGCCGCGCTCCACGTGGAGCGGCGTCCACGGGCTGTCCGCCTCGTTCTCGGCGATCACGTACGAGAGCTTGCCGGGGTGGCCGAGCGTGCCGCGATCGAGCGTGCCCGGGACCGAGCCGCAGACGTTGCGCATCACCAGGCGCACCGCGCGCCCGATCGTCGCGTTGGCGCGCCAGCCGGGACCGAAGAGGTTGTCACCGGCGTGGACGTCGAGCTCGCGCGCGATCGGGCCGTTGACGATCATCAGCACCGCCGCGCCCCCCGTGGACGTGCCCGGCCCGTGGTAGCTCCAGCGCGGATCGGCGATGCCCTCGACCGCCGCGACGACGACCGGCATGTACTCGGGCTTGCAGCCCGCCATCACCGCGTTGATCGCGACCTTCTCGGCCGTGATGGACACGGCCCGGTGCGCGACGAAGCCGACCTGCTGCTTCGGGTCGAGCCGCGCCGCCTCGAGCATCGCGGCAACGCGATCGGCGGTCGGCGGGACGACGGGCAGGCCGTCGGTCCACCCCTGCTGGAAGCAGAACTCGATGGCGTCGGCGGCGTCCTGGACCTTGTAGCGCGTCGACGTGAGCGTGCTAGCCATCCGCCCCTCCGTTCCTGCGGCTCGCCCTGCAACTGCGCGCCACGCTATCACCACCCCGCGGGCGGGGCAAGCGATGGCCGCCGGCGACCCGCCTCAGGCGTCGATCCGCGCGGTCACCGAGCGCGTCGCGCCGAACGTCGGCACGATCGCCGAGTGCTTGCCCGGCCCGCCCGCGACGATCACCATGATGTCGTCCGGGCTCGCGCAGAGCGCCACCTCGTCCGCGAGCAGCCGGCCCTTGAAGCGCGCGGGGTCGGTCACGGCGAAGCGCTCGAGGTTCTCCGGGCTGAAGCGGTCGAGCCTCACGCGCGCGCGCTCCCAGATCGCCCGCCGCAGGTCGGCCTTCGACCAGCCCGACCCGGCGAACGTCTGCGCGTGCTCGGGGCCGAGGATGACGAGCGGCTCGCCGCCGATGTAGATGTTGTTGCTGCCCGTGGTCGCCGCCGTGCCGACGAGCGCCCGGATGAGCGAGTCGCCCGTGGTCGAGCCGTGATCGTTGACGTTGTGGGGCGCCTCCGAGCCGCAGACCGTGACGCAGCTCTCATGGGCGCCGAAGCCCCGCTCGACGTGGAGCGGCGGCCACGGCGACGCGGCCTCGTTCTCGGCGAGGCAGTAGGAGAACTTCCCGGCGTGGCCGAGCGTCGCGCGGTCCTCGCGCCCGGGCCGCGCGCCGCCGACATTTTGAAGGATCAGGCGGACGGCGCGGCCGATCACGGCGTTCGCCCGGTGCCCCTGGCCGAGCGCGTTCGCGCCGCCCGAGATGCCGAGGCGTCCCGCGATCGGGCCGTTGACGATCACGAGCGGCGTGCAGGGGTGGGTCGTCGTCTGGATCGCGTTCAGGTTGAAGCGCGGCTCGGCGACGGCGCGCACGGCGGCGACGATCACGGCCATGTGCTCCGGCAGCGCCCCCGCCAGGGCCGCGTTCACCGCGATCGCCTCGAGCGTCGCGAGCCCGCGACGGGGCGCGAGCGTCGCGACCGCCTCGCCGCGGCGAGCCGCGAGGCCGCCGAGGAGGCGCGCGACGCGCTCCTCGGTCGGCGGCAGCACCGGCAGCCCGTCCGACCAGCCCTCGGCGACGGCGAAGTCCTGGAAGGCGTCGATCTCGGCGGGCGCGGCGACGGCCGCCGCGGCGGCCTGCGCGGGCGCCGCCGCCGGCGGCGCCGGGTCACGCGTCAGCGCCGCGATCACCCGGTCGACGATCGCCTCGGCTTTCGCCCGCGCGAGCTTCGGGTCGATGCCGCCGAGCGGATGCGGGACCGTCGCGAGCTGGAGGTGCGGCATCCCGAGCGAGCGAGCCGCCGCGTCGCCGAGCGAGACGAAGGCGTCGGTCCCGAGGATGGCCACGGGGACGCCCTTCGCCTCGAGCTCGGCCGCGTCGTGGAAACTCCACGACGTGCAGGACCCTCAGTCGGCCGATCCCGTCAGGACGACGTCCGCGGCGCCGGCGACTTCGTCGATGACCGTCGCGGGGTTCGAGGCGCCGGGCTTCCGCCACACGGCGGCCGGGCGCGCGCCCGCGCGCTCGGCGAGGAGCTCGGCGACGCGCGCGAGCAGCACGTCGGCATTGGGCTTCGAGTTGTCGAGGATCCCCACGCGCAGGCCGGCGAGGCTCGGCCGCCTCCGCGCGAGCGGCTTGACCTCCACGGCGGCGGACCCGAGCGGGACGAGGACCCGGATCGGATTCATCATCGCCGGCGAGTATAGCGTGCGAGGAGCTCCGCCGCGAGCGCCACGGCGAGGACCGTCGCCGCCAGGCGGAGCGCCTCGGCGAACGCCGGCTCGAAACCCGCGGCCGCACGGCGGGCGGCGAACGCCCCGGCGAGCACGAGGACGCCCGCGACGACACCGAGCGTGCGCGCGAGGAAGGAGAGTCCGCCGGCCGCGCCCTGCTGGCCGGCCGGAAACGCGGCCATCACGCCCGCCTGGTTCGGCACCTGGAAGGCGCCGAGACCGAAGCCCGCCGCGAACAGGGCGAGCGCGACGAGACCGAGCGGCGTCGCCGCGCCTGCTGTGGCCAGGCCGAGCAGGCCCGCGGTCTCGAGCGCGAGCCCGGCCAGCATCGGGACCGCCGGCCCGAGCGCGTCGGTGAGCCGCCCGGCGAAGGCCGCCCCGAGCGCGGTCCCGAGCGGCGTGAGGGTGAAGAGCGCGCCGACGAGCGAAGCCCGGAGCCCGCGCACCGTCACCAGGTAGAACGGCGCGAGGAGCCAGATCGCGAAGATGGCGGCGTTGGCGACGAACGCGAGCGCGCACGCCCGGAGCACCGGCGCGCGCACGACGTCGCGTCCGGCGACCATGGGCTGCGCCGCCGCCACGCGCGGCGCGCGCAGGCCGGCGAGCGCCCACGCGAGCGCCGCGAGCATGAGCGGCACGCGGACGTGGAAGACCGCCCGCCAGCCGAAGGCCTCGACGAGCACGCCCGCGGGGAGCGGGCCCAGCGCGAAGCCGAGGCCGATCGCGGCCGCGAGGAATCCGAGGCGCCGCCCGCGCGCGGCCTCGAGCGCGCCTGCGGTCACGAGCGCCGGGGTCGTCCCGTAGACGAGCCCCGCGCCGACGCCCTGCACGGCGCGTCCCGCCAGGACCCAGCCGAAGGTCGGCGCGGCGCCGACGAGGAGGAAGCCGGCGACGCTCAGCGCCATGCCCGCCTTCAGCACGGAGGCGTGGCCGAGACGGTCGGCCGCCGCGCCGCCGACGAAGGACATGACGGCGTAGGTGAAGACGTAGCAGACGATGATCCAGCGCACGCGCTCGGGCGGCGTGCCGAACGCCGCGGCGATCGCGGGGAAGGCGATGTTGACCATCGAGTCGAGCGAGACGACGAACGCGCCGGCCGCCGCG
>DATFVL010000045.1 GCA_035260325.1 Candidatus Methylomirabilota bacterium
AAGTACGCCAGGGTTTCCTGCACGACCTTGTCCAGGCTGGCGAGCAGCGCGTCCTTCGGAGCCGGCGTCGTCATCGGCACCCCCTCCTCGGTGAGGACAGGGCCGTAGTGTAGCGCGCCGGTGACCCGTCAGGCGAAAGCCGTGTGGCTCCGCGGACTCCTGGGGCTCCTCGTCCTCGGGGGCTGCGCGCTCGCGCATCCCTCGGCGCCTCCCCCGCGGGTGGCGAGCGAGCAGACGGGCGAGGCGTCGTGGTACGGCCGCCCGTACCACGGCCAGCGCACCGCGAGCGGAGAGATCTTCGACATGTACGCGCTCACGGCGGCCCACCCCACGCTGCCCTTCGGCGCGCGCGTGCGCGTCACGAACCTCAAGAACGGCCGCGCGGTCGAGGTCCGCATCAACGACCGTGGGCCGACGGCGCGCGGCCGCATCATCGACCTCTCCTACGCGGCGGCGCGCGCGCTCGACGCCGTGGAGGCCGGCGTCTTCCCGGTGCGCGTCCGCGTGGTCGCGCTGCCCGAGCGGTAGCGCGGCCGGCGTCTACGGTGCGTCCGTGGCGCCGAGCGTCAGCTCCTCGGCGCGGTGGCAGCGCACATCGTCGGGAACCCGGAGGAGTATATTAGGTGCCGGCCATGATCACCATCGAGTCCACTCCCGAATTCGTCTCGAGCGTCTACGCGCGCATGGACCGGACCCTCGAGGTCGTCCGCCGGAACCTGGGGCGGCCGCTGGGACTGGCGGAGAAGATCGTGCTCTCGCACCTCGACGAGCCCGCGACGACCGGCATGGAGCGCGGCAAGACCTACGTCCAGCTCCGGCCCGACCGCGTGATCCTCCAGGACGTGCTGGGCCAGACCGCGATGCTCCAGTTCATGCAGACGCGCCGCACGCGGACCGCCGTGCCGACGACGATCCACTGCGACCACCTCATCCAGGCGCGGGTCGAGGGCGAGGCGGACCTGCGCGAGTCGCTCGCGGAGAATCGCGAGGTCTACGACTTCCTCCGGACGGCCGCCGCCAAGTACGGCGTCGGCTTCTGGGGGCCCGGCGCCGGCATCATCCACCAGGTCGCGCTGGAGAACTACGCGTTCCCCGGCGAGCTGATGATCGGCACCGACTCCCACACGCCGAACGCCGGGGGCCTCGGCGCCTGCGCCGTCGGCGTCGGCGGCGCCGACGCCGTCGAGGTGATGGCCGGCCTGCCCTGGGAGGTGCTCTACCCGAAGGTGATCGGCGTGCGTCTGACCGGCGAGCTCGTGGGCTGGACGGCGCCGAAGGACGTGATCCTCAAGCTGGCCGGCGAGCTCACCGTCGCGGGCGGCACCAACGCGATCATCGAGTACTTCGGCCCGGGCGCCCGCTCCATCAGCGCCACCGGCAAGGCGACCATCACCAACATGGGCGCCGAGCTCGGCGCGACCACCTCGATCTTCCCGTACGACCCGCGCATGGCGAAGTACCTCGCGGCCACCGGCCGCGGCGAGCTGGCGACGCTCGCCGAGCGCTCGCAGCGTCTCCTCGCCGCGGACCCGGAGGTCGAGGCGCGCCCGGAGCGCTGGTTCGATCGGGTCGTGGAGATCGACCTGTCCACGCTCGAGCCCCACATCGTGGGCCCGCACTCACCGGACCGCGCGCGTTCCATCTCGCGGCTCGGCGCCGAGGTGCGGGACCCGGGTAACAAGTTCGTGGACGTCATCTCCACCGCGCTCATCGGGAGCTGCACGAACTCGTCCTACGAGGACATGAGCCGATCCGCGGACGTCGCCGAGCAGGCGCGCGCTCACGGCGTCAAAGCGGCGGTGCCCTTCATGGTGACGCCGGGCTCGGAGCAGATCCGCGCCACGATCGAGCGGGACGGCCAGATGGCCTCGCTCCTGGCGATCGAGGGGACCGTGCTGGCGAACGCCTGCGGTCCGTGCATCGGCCAGTGGCGCCGCGCCAAAGAGGCGGCCGGCGTGCCGAACACCATCGTCACCTCGTACAACCGCAACTTCCCCATGCGCAACGACGGGCAGCCGACGACGATGAACTTCATCGGGAGCCCGGAGATCGTGACGGCCCTGGCCCTGGCCGGCCGGCTGTCCTTCAACCCCGTGACCGATTCGATCACCGGCGCCGACGGCAAGCCCTTCAAGCTCCGGCCGCCGAAGGCCGCGCCGGAAGTTCCCGCGCGCGGGTTCGCCAAGGGCCGCTCCTCGTACACGGCGCCGCCCGAGGACGGGAGCCGCATCACGCTGTCGGTGGACCCGCGGAGCGAGCGGCTCCAGCTCATGGAGCCGTGGCCGGCGTGGGACGGCGGCGATTTCCGCGAGATGCCGGTGCTCTTGAAGACCAAGGGCAAGACGACCACCGACCACATCTCGCCCGCGGGCCCCTGGCTCCGCTACCGGGGACACCTCGACAAGTTCAGCGACAACATGTTCATGGGCGCGACCAACGCCTACACCGGCGAGGCGGGCAAGGGCCTGAACCTGATCACCGGCGAGCGGGGACAGTCGATCTCGAAGATCGCCAGGGACTACAAGGCCCGGGGTCTCAGGTGGGTCGTCGTCGGCGACCACAACTACGGCGAGGGCAGCAGCCGCGAGCACGCCGCGCTGTCGCCGAGGCTACTCGGCGGCGTCGCGGTGATCGCGCGGAGCTTCGCGCGCATCCACGAGAGCAATCTGAAGAAGCAGGGGCTCCTCGCGCTGACGTTCGGCGATCCGGCGCACTACGACCGGATCCGCGAGGACGACCGCCTGAGCCTCGTCGAACTGAAGGAGCTGGCGCCGGGCCGGCCCGTCACGTGCCTCGTCCACCACGCCGACGGCCGCGTGGAGACGCTGATGCTAAACCACTCCTACGGCCCCGCGCAGTTCGAGTGGTTCAGGCGCGGCTCGGCGCTCAACCTCTTCCACAAGGAGGCGGCCTCCTAGCGGGTGAAGAAGAACTGCTCGGTCCGGGCGTTGCCCGGGCTCCGGAGCGGCCAGTCGTTGCCGAGCGTCGTGGGGACGTTGCGGAAATTCCTGCCGGCCACGACGACGCCCTGCACCATCGGCGTCAGCCCCACCGTGCCGATCTCCCAGAGGTTGTCCACCCAGATCCGGAACAGCTCCTGCGCGAGCTTCGCCTGCTGCTCGGTCCCGACCGTCTTGGCCTGATCGAATTTGGTGGAGATGGTAGCACTCCGATTGCGATCGATTGTTTCTTGAAGCGGTGACAGAGGGCTCACCCGGGGCTGTACCTTCGCGTGATAGGATCGAGCCCTCGGACGCTCGCAGGTGAGGGCGCCGAACGCGGAAGGAGCGAGCGATGCGATACGACGTGATCTCCGCCGACTGCCACATCGACCTCTGCTGGCTCCCGCCCGACCTGTTCGCGTCCAACGCGTCGGCCGCGATGCGGGACCGCATGCCCTTCGTGAGCGACGGTCCCACGGGGCCCAGGTGGACCACGAAGAAGGGTGCGGCCCTCGGCCGCCCGTGCGGCATGGGCTCGGCGGGCCGGGAGTACGTCCCCGGGCGGATCTACCGCTCGGACCGGATGGCGGCGACCGGTCTCTACGACGACGGCAAGCGTGGGATCCGGCGCATCACCGATCCGGAGCTGCGGCTCCGTGACCAGGACCGCGACGGCGTGCAGGGCGAGGTCCTCTACGGGGTCCTCGGCACGACGGGGCGGATGAGCGACCCGGAGGCGGCCGTCGAGGTCATGCGCATCTACAACGAGTGGCTCGCCGGCTTCTGCGCGACCCATCCCGACCGGTACGCGGGCCTGGCCTCGATCCCGAATCACCCGCTCGAGGCGGCCATCGCCGAGGTGGAGCGCGTGGCCAAGCGCGGCGTGCTGCGCGGCCTGGACATCGCCAACTCGTCGGACCTGACGCCGCTCTGGCACCCCTACTGGAACCGCCTGTGGGACGTCATCAACGCGTGCGGCCTTCCGCTCCACTTCCACACGGTGGGCGGCTACCTCCCCGACCACATCCGGAAGATCGTGCTCGTCGGCTCCGATCCCACGCGCGCCAGCGCGCCCGACGCGCCCAAGGTGGACCTCCCCGTGGCCCGGGCGGCCTTCGCGACCAGCATCACCCAGTTCCAGATCAACATGGCCAACATCCTCGCCTCGCTGACCTTCGCCGGCGTGCTGGAGCGCCATCCGCGTCTGCGCCTGGTGCTCGGCGAGAGCGGCATCGGCTGGATCCCCTACATCCTCCAGCGCATGGACGCCGAGTGGGAGGACCAGTTCAAGGATCTCTCGCTCACGATGCCGCCCAGCGAGTACTGGCGGCGGCAGTGCAAGGCGACGTTCCAGACGGACCCGATCGGCATCAAGCTCCTCGACGAGCTCGGCGCCGAGAACGTGATGTGGGGCTCCGACTTCCCGCACCCCGACGGCGTGTGGCCGGACTCGCAGGAGTACATCCAGAAGGAGCTCGGGCACCTGCCCGCGGACGTCCGCCGGAAGGTGGTCTGCGAGAACGCCGGGCGTTTCTACGGCTTCGCGCTCACGTAGGGCCGCGCTCAGGCGACCTGGTAGCGCTTGATCGCCGCCTGATCGAACGCGAGGCCGAAGCCCGGCTTCGCGGGCACGACGAGCTGGCCGCCCTCGAGCTTCGGCGTCTCCTCGTAGAGCCTGAGCGTCCACGGCATGTACTCGACGGTGAGGCCGTTCGGGATCGCGGCGACGAGATGGACGTGGAGCTCGGGGACGAGGTGGCTCACGACGGGCAGGTTGAACGCCTCGGCCATGCCGGCGACCTTCATCCACTGCGTGATACCGCCCACGCGCAGCAGGTCGATCATCACGATGTCGATCGAGCGCGCCTCGAGCAGGTGGCGGAAGGGCACGATGCCGTAGTGGTACTCGCCCGCGGCGATCGGCGTGGCGAGCACGTCGGCGATGCGCGCCAGGCCGGCGTAGTCGTCGTGCGCCGTCGGATCCTCCAACCAGTAGAGATGGTAGGGCTCCATGCGGCGCCCGACCTCGATCGCGTGGTTCACGCTCCAGAGCTGGTTGATGTCGCACATCAGGTCGATCTCATGTCCGATGGCCTCGCGCATGACCCGGACGCGTTCGATGGACGCCGCGACGGTGGGCTCGCTCCCGCACTGCATCTTCATCTGCTTGAAGCCCATGCCGGCGAGGCGCGGCCCGGCCTTCGCGAGATAGTCCACGGGGTGGGGGCGCATGAGGGCGCCGCTCGCGTATGTCGCCACGCGGTCGCGCAGGCCGCCGAGGAGCGCGCACACGGACTGGCCCTGGGCCTTGCCGCGGAGGTCCCAGCACGCGACGTCGATCGCCGAGAGGGCCAGCGTGAAGATGCCGCCCGGGCCCGAGCCGCCCGCCGCGCGGCGGAGCTTCGCGGCGATCGCCTCCACCTGGGTGGGGTCGTCGCCGACGACGAGCCCCGCGAGGGCGTCCACCGCCGCCTTGAGCGCCGGCGTCAGCGCGGCGCCGAAGAACGTGAGGCCGAGACCGACCAGGCCCTGGTCCGTCCCGAGCTCGAGGGTGACGAACTCGCGCGTATCGGTGGGGGCGGGGAGGCCGACGACCAGCGGGTTGTCGGCCGGGGTGCGCAGCACGCGGGTGGTGACGTGAGTGATCTTCATCGGGCGTCTCCTCCGGGCGCGATGGTTGCTTAGACTACCGCGTTTCACGCGGAGGTTCATGCGGTGTCTCAATGATGGTGGAGGAACCCGCCGCGGCCGTCTCGACGCTCGACTCGCGCGCGACGCGCGAGCTCACGCCGTGCGGCGCCGGCTCGATGGTCTGGCGCTCCTGGGGAGAGGGCCGGCCGCTCGTGCTGCTCCACGGGGCCAGCGGCTCGTGGACCCACTGGATCCGGAACATCGCGACGCTCGCCCGACACTTTCGCGTGCTGGCCCCGGACATGCCGGGTTTCGGCGAGTCGGACGTGCCGCCCGAACCGCACACGGCTGACGTTCTCGCCGACCTGATCACCGCCGGACTCGGCGTCGTCCTCCCGTCGCCGGCGGAGCTCGACATCGCCGGGTTTTCCATGGGCGGAATCATCGGCGGCCTCGTCGCCGCGCGCCTCGGGCGTCGCATCCGCACGCTCGTGCTGCTCGGGCCGGGCGGCTTGAGGCTCCCGCCGGCGCCCAGGCGACCGCTGCTCGGCACGCGCCCCGACATGCGTCCTGACGAGGTCGCGCGGACATACCGTGAGAACCTGAAAGTTCTGATGCTCGCGAATCCGGACAAGGTCGACGACCTCGCCGTGTTCCTGCAGATGGAGAACGTC
Organism: Candidatus Methylomirabilota bacterium; assembly: GCA_035260325.1. NCBI lineage: Bacteria > Methylomirabilota (SeqCode) > Candidatus Methylomirabilota bacterium. The sequence goes on from DATFVL010000045.1 coordinate 6,248, forward strand.
CGGCAGGCCCGGTTCAAGTCGGGCGACATCCCGACCTCCGACGCCCTGCTGCGAGCGCTGCCGGCAATCCGGTCGCGTATCGCCAGCATCTGGGGCGGGTGTGACGCGTTCGTGGGTCCGAATCTCGAGGCCCGCCGGCGCGTCCTGGCGGGGGTGCAGCGCGACCTCGACTTCCGCGTGATCGAGGGCGCGGGCCACTGGGTCACCTACGAAGCGGCCGATCGGGTCGATGCCGCGCTGCTCGAGATCTTGCTCGGGAAGGCGTGACGGGCCGGGCCCCCGCCCGCGGGCGAGGACCCGGCCGCGTCACGAGGTCAATCGCGGATCAATGGTCGTCGTGGTGCCGCCAGCGCTCATGGTCCCAGCCGTGCCTGTGGCCGGGCGGGCCCCAGGCCGGATAGGCCGGCGCGTACTGCGCGTAGGTCCGGTAGTAGTACACGGGGGCCGGCATCTGGTACACGGTGACAGGCTGCGGGACGACGTAGACCGGAGGCGGTGGCGCGACGTAGACCGGCTGGGCCACCACGGCCGGTGCGCGGTAGCCGAAGACGCCGGTGCCCGAGAGGATCTGGTTGAACACGGCGAACGCGCCGAGGCCGAGGGCGGCGTCGGTGGACGAGCCCGCCAGCGCCACTCCCGGGGCCAGCAGCATCGCGATCACGACCAGAGCAGCCACGCGTTTCATGGCGTTTCCTCCTTGGTGGAACGCTACTTCTGACCGGATAGACGACCGCCGCCGGGCCCGCATTTACCGATTTGACGCGCCGCCGGGCCACGGTCTAGTCTCCGCGCAGAGATGGAGCGGCGACGGCTCGGCAAGACGGACATGGTGGCGAGCATCCTCGGCTTCGGCGGCTCCGAGATCGGCTACGAGCGCGTGAGCGGCCGCACGGTGGCGCGGCTCCTCGGGGAGGCACTGGACGCCGGGCTCAACGTGATCGACACGGCCGAGTGCTACGAGGACAGCGAGATCCTCATCGGCCAGGCCCTCGGCGCCCGGCGGCAGGAGGTCCACCTCTTCACCAAGTGCGGCCACGCCCGCGGCTGGGCGCACGAGGACTGGCGCCCGGCACCGCTCCTCGCCAGCATCGAGCGGAGCCTGCGACGCCTCGGGACTGACCACCTCGACCTGATCCAGCTCCACAGCTGCTCGCTCGGCGAGCTGCGGAAGGGCGACGCCATCGCCGCGCTCGAGCAGGCGCGGCAGCGGGGCTGGGCGCGCTACATCGGCTACAGCGGCGACGGCGCCGCTGCCCGGTACGCCGTCGAGTGCGGCCGCTTCGACACGCTCCAGACATCGGTCAACATCGCTGACCAGGAGGCGCTCGAGCTGACGCTGCCGCTCGCGCGCTCCCGGGAGATGGGCGTGATCGCCAAGCGGCCGCTGGCGAACGTCGCGTGGCGGTACGCGCGGAAGCCGGCCGAGCCGTACCACCAGACGTACTGGTCTCGCCTGCGGACGCTCGACTACGGCTTCCTCGCCGACGGCGGCGACGCGGCGGTCGCCACCGCCCTGCGCTTCACGCTCAGCGTGCCTGGCGTCCACGCGGCGATCGTCGGCACGACGAAGCCCGGGCGGTGGCGGCAGAACGCTGCGCTGCTCGAGGCCGGCGGGCTGCCGCCCGCCGAGCTCGAGGCGATCAGCGCGCGTTGGCGCGAGGTGGCGGGCGCGTCGTGGACCGGCCAGGTGTGAAATGATCTACACTACTGCCGCGATGGACGCCGGGGTGCCGTGAGGATGGACGTCGGGATCTTCGATCACCTCGACCGCCGCGACGTGCCGCTCCACGAGCACTACGAGAGCCGGCTGCGCCTGCTGGAGAAATACGACGCGGCCGGGTTCAGCGCGTACCACCTGGCCGAGCATCACGCGACGCCACTCGGCACGGCGCCGGTGCCGGGGGTCTTCCTCGCCGCCGCGACCCAGCGGACGCGCCGCATCCGGCTCGGGCCGTGCGTCTACTGCATGCCGCTCTACAACCCGGTCCGGCTCATCGAAGAGATCTGCATGCTCGACCAGCTCTCGCGCGGGCGCTTCGACCTCGGGGTGGGGCGGGGGATCGTGCCCTACGAGATGGCGTACTTCGATCTCCACCACCTCGAGACCGAGGAGATCTATCTCGAAACGCTCGAGATCGTGCTCCAGGGACTCACGAGCGAGGTCCTCGACCATCGCGGGCCGCGCTACACGTTCCGGAACGTCCCGATGGTCCTCAAGCCCTTCCAGCGGCCCCATCCGCCGCTCTGGTACGGCCTCGGGCACATGGCCGGCGCCGAGTGGGCGGCGACCAACAAGGTGAACGTCATCACCAACACGACGTCGGATCGCTCGAAGCCGCTCTTCGAGCGCTACCGCGAGGTGTGGCAGCGCAAGCACGGCACGGATCCAATGCCGAAGCTCGGGATGTCGCGCCAGGTGGTCGTCGCATCCACGGAGGCGAAGGCCGAGGCGCTCGCCCGGCCGAACTACGCCGTCTGGTACGCGAACCTCACCAAGCTCTGGCGCGACTTCAACTCGATCCCGGTCAACTTCGCCCCGGACTTCGACGAGGCGCGACGGCGGCGCGTCGCCATCGCGGGCACGCCGGCGCACGTGCGCGAGGAGATCGAGCGCCAGGTCGCCGAGAGCGGCTGCACCTACTTCGTCGGCCGGATGATGTTCGGCAACATGAGCGAGGCCGATGCCGGGGCGTCGATCGACCTCTTCGCCGCCGAGGTCATGCCCCACGTCACCAAGCTCGCGCCGCCCGCCGCGTGACGGGCGCGGCGTAGCAGGCGGGGAGAGGGCGATGGGCAGGATCGTGTACGCGGCGGCGATGTCCCACGTGCTCCATCCGGAGTACTACGACAAGAACGTGGGGCCTCGCGGGCGCGCGCTGGTGGAGGCGCTGATCGCGGTCGTGCGCGAGATGGGCGTCGACCTCGCCGCGCGCCGGCCGGACGCGATCGTGATCGTCGCCGACGACCACCTGAACGTCTTCTCGTTCGACGCGGTCCCGGCCATGTGCGTCCGGATCGGGCGCACCGTCCGCCGGATGGTCCAGGAGGACGCGATCGAGTTCGACAAGGCGCTCGACGGCCTCCCCGACCGGTACCCGGTGCACGAGGGCCTGGCCGAGCGCATCCTCGAGCGCGGGCTCGAGGCCGGCTTCGACTTCGCGGCGTCGTGGTCGGGCGCGCTCGACCACGCGTTCCTCTCCCCGCTGACGACCCTCTACGGCGAGCGCCCGATCCCGCCGCTCGTCCCCTTCTGGGTCAACTGCTTCGTCCCGCCGCTGCCCCGCGCGCGGCGCTGCTTCGCCGCCGGCCGGCACATCGCGCGCGTCGTGGCCGAGAGCCCGTGGGACGTCGCCGTCCTCGCGACCGGCGGGCTCTCGCACTTCCCCGAGCTGTCGCTGGCCCGCGTCGGCGAGTCCGACGTCGAGTTCGACCGGCGCGTCGTCGGCTGGATGGAGGCCGGCGAGCACGAGGCCCTCCAGGCGCTCACCGGCAAGGAGCTGCACGCGAGCGGGTCGCACGAGCTGCTCAACTGGATGGTGCTGCTCGGCGCGGTCGCGCCGGCGAAGGCGCGGGTCCGCTTCTTCGGCGAGATGGGCCGGATCGACCTGGCGGCCCTCGAGTGGGCGCTCGCGTGAGCCGCTACGACCTGAACGTCGTCCTCTACCGGTTGAAGAAGGACCGCGAGTTCCGCGCGCGGTTCGAGGCGGATCCCGCCGCCGCGCTCGCCGACGCCGACCTGACCGCCGAGGAGCGCGAGGCGTTTGTCCACTGGGACCCGCGCCGCCTCAACGAGCTGGGCGGGTCGCTGCACCTCGTGCTCTCCATCCCGGGCCGCGGCGCCCACTGAGGGAGGCGACGTGCGCGTCGGCGTCCTGATCCCCACCCGCGGCGCGGTGATGCGGTCGGCGCGCCGGCCGCCCGTCGAGGAGTGCTGGACGATGGCGCGGCTCGCCGACCAGGCCGGCTACGACGCCGTGTGGGTCGGCGACAGCGTCGTGGCGAAGCCGCGGCTCGAGCCGCTGACGACCCTCGCGTACCTCGCGGGCGTCACAACGCACGTGCGGCTCGGGACGGCCGTGCTGCTGCCGGCGCTGCGCCATCCGGTCGTCCTCGCCCACCAGATCGCCAACGTGGACCAGATCTCGCGCGGCCGCGTGGTGCTCGGGCTCGGCGTCGGCTGGAGCCTGCCCGCCGCGGAGCGCGAGTGGGCGGCGTGCGGCGCCGACCACAAGCGCCGCGTCCGGCGGCTCGAGGAGCACGTCGAGGTCTGGCGGATGCTCTGGCGCGGCGAGCCGGTGACGCATCGGGGCGACGACGTGGAGCTGACCGAGCACACCATCGGGCCGCTCCCGTGGACGGAGGCGGGCCCGCCCGTCCTGATCACCGCGGGCAACCGGGGCGAGCTGCTCGCCGCCCAGTTCGACCGGTTCGCGCGGCTCGGCGACGGGATCATCACGACGTACGTCCACGCCGAGGAGTGCCGGCTCGTGCGCGAGCGCGCCGAGGAGGCGCTCGCGCGGCACGGGCGTGCGCGAGCCGGCTTCCCCCTCTGCGTCTACACGACCGTGCGGCTGGAGGACGATCCCCGCACGGCCGAGCGCGTCACCCGGGAGTTCCTCGCGACCTACTACGGCGGCGGCGTCCACTCGCGCGGCACGATGGGCCTCGGCCCGGCCGACGCGGTGCTCGCCGCGCTCGACCGCTACGCCGCTGCCGGCGTCACCGATCTCTGCATCCGGTTCGTCGGCGACGACCAGCTCGCCCAGCTCGAGCGGTTCACCACGGCCGTGCTGCCCGCCCTTCGCGTCTGAGGCGGAGCCGCCGCGCGCGCTTCTTGACTCGGTCCGGCTCTTCTCCCATACTCGCGCCCGCGCGCCGCGAGCGGCGGGCGCGCGGAGGAGGCCCGCAGAGATGCCGACGAGCACGCTGCGCTACGAGGTGGTCGAGGGCTGGGAGCAGCTTCCGCCCGGGTACGAGCACCGCGACGTCGCGGGCGTGGCCGTGGATGGAGAGGATCGCGTCTTCCTGATCTGCCGCGGCGACCATCCGGTCATCGTCTACGACAGTGCGGGGAGGTTCCTGCGCTCCTGGGGCGAGGGCGAGTTCACCTATCGCACCCACGGCATCACCGTCGGCCCGGACGGCACGATCTACTGCAGCGACGACGGCAACCACACCGTCCGGAAGTTCACGCGCGACGGCAAGCTCCTGATGACGCTGGGGACCATGAACACGCCGTCCGACACGGGCTACGACGGCAAGGACACCCGGACCGCCAGGCGGCCGGGCGGGCCCTTCAACCGCCCGACGAATCTCGCGGTCGGGCCGAAGGGGGACCTGTACGTCTCGGACGGCTACGGCAACTGCCGCGTGCACCAGTTCTCTCCGAGCGGCGAGCTCAAGCGGTCGTGGGGCGTGCCGGGCCAGGGCCCGGGCGAGTTCTTCCTGCCGCACGGCGTCGCCGTCGCGGCCGACGGGCGCGTCTTCGTCTGCGACCGCGAGAACGACCGCATCCAGATCTTCAGCCCGGACGGCGAGTACCTCGCCGAGTGGACCGATACCCGGCGGCCGACGCACCTGGTCTTCGACGGTCAGGGACGCGCCTACGTCTCGGAGCTCTGGTGGCAGCCGGGCCAGACGTCGCGGCGCTACGGGCCCGCCGGCGAGACACGCTCGGGTCGCGTCAGCGTCTACGACCGCGACGGCCGCGTGCTCGCGCGCTGGGGCGGGGCCGATCCCGTCGCCGCCGGCAGCTTCGCCGCGCCGCACGGCATCGCGATCGATTCACGCGGCAACGTGTACGTGAGCGAGGTGACCTGGACGTTTGCGGCGAGCCGCGGGCACGTCCCCGCGGGCTGCCACACGTTCCAGAAGTTCGCGCTGCAGGTCTGACCGCACGGGGGTGCGACGATGGCCGCGACGAGCGTGAGGCTCCCGTACACGGGCAAGGAGTTCCTCGCGAGCCTCGACGACGACCGCGAGGTCTGGATCTACGGCGAGCGGGTGAAGCACATCACCTCGCATCCGGCCTTCCAGAACTGCGCCCGGATGATCGCGCGCCTGTACGACGCGCTCCACGAGGACCACGCGCGCGGCACGGGCGTCCTCACCATGCCGACCGAGTGGGGCGGCTTCACGCACCGCTACTTCGTCGCGCCGCGCACGGTGGACGAGCAGGTCGCGAGCCGCGACGCGATCGCCGCGTGGGCGCGGCTCACGTACGGCTGGCTCGGCCGCTCGCCGGACTACAAGGCGGCGTTCCTCGGGACGCTCGGGGCGAACGCCGACTTCTACGCCCCCTACCAGGAGAACGCGCGGCGCTGGTACAAGTTCTCGCAGGAGCGCGTGCCGTTCATCAACCACGCGATCATCCACCCGCCGGTGGACCGCAACATGGCGCCCGGCGCGCCCGGCGGCCCCACCGACATCTACGCGCGTGTCACCAAGGAGACGGACGCGGGCATCCACGTCTCCGGGGCGAAGGTCGTCGCCACCGGCTCGGCGCTGACGCACTTCACGTTCGTCGCGCACCACGGGCTCATCCCGGTGCAGGGCAAGAACTTCGCGATCGTGTTCATGGTGCCCACGAACGCCCGGGGCGTGAAGCTCATCTGCCGGGTGTCGAACGAGATGCGCGCCGCGATGCTCGGCAGCCCGTTCGACTACCCGCTGTCGAGCCGGCTCGACGAGAACGACGCGGTGTTCGTCATGGACGACGTGTTCGTGCCCTGGGAGGACGTGTTCGTGTACGCCGACGTCGAGAAGGCGAACAACTTCTTCCCGCGCACCGGGTTCCTGCCGCGCGCCCTCATCCACGGCTGCACGCGCCTCGCGGTCAAGCTCGACTTCATCACGGGCCTCCTGATCAAGGCGACGGAGATCACCGGCTCGCGCGCGTTCCGTGGCGTGGAGGCGAACATCGGGGAAGTGATCGCGTGGCGCAACATGATCTGGGGGCTCTCGGACGCCATGGCGAAGACCGCGGACCCGTGGACCGGCGGCTGCATCCTCCCGGGCATGGAGCCGGCGGCCGCGTATCAGGTGCTGGCGCCCGAGGCCTACGTCCAGGTGAAGAACATCATCGAGAAGACCGTCGCGAGCGGGCTCATCTACCTGAACTCGCACGCGCGGGATTTCAAGACCGCGGACCTCCGCAAGTACCTCGACCTCTAC